>JBNMIN010000040.1:0-18414 GCA_050873305.1 Oscillospiraceae bacterium | reverse complement strand
TCGTTGTCGTCTGCGTTCTGCTGTGGCTGACATTCAAAGATAAGATAAAGAACAAGGCTCAGCTTGCGTTCGGCTATATCTCGCTGGCTGTTATAATCGGCTTTTGCGTCTGGTCGCTCGCGTCGCTTATAGGGGCTATCAACTATCCGAAGATATTCCAGATGCTCAACGCCGCGCTGTCGGTTGTCTACTATCTCGCGATAGGAATCTTTATCATAGTCGTACCCTGCAAGGGCATTGCAAAATCAAAGCTTTTGTTCTGGTATGTCAGCGTGCCCGCAACCCTTGCGCCGCTGCTTATAGTTACCCCCATCGGCAGCAGATGCGAATTTGCGGCATATGTCCTGCTGATCTGCCTTGTTGCCGACATGTATTCGCTCACAAAGGCGGCGTCTGTAAGCAAGGTGCAGATTCCGGTTCGCCGCGTGCTCGTCAGCATCACGGCCTTCTCAATGCTGCTCCTCTTCGGAGTTTTCGGCACCATTACTTTCTATAATCAGAGACGCGTCAGCAAGGCACGCGCGGATCTTGAGACAGGCGCCGAAACAATAGAAGTCGAGAATCTCCCGTTCGCGCAGTATGTCTGGACGCCGAATCCGCTGAAAGACACAGTGTGGGAGACCCGCTTCAAGCTCTTCTACGGTCTTGGCGACGAGACAGTCAGAATAAAGAATGTCAAAAACGGCATGTGGAGCAACAAATAAATGAAAATCAAAACAAAAGCGGTCGGAGATAGCACTCCGACCGTTTTTTATTTCAGATGAACCGTAAATTCTATTGTACTATTGTCCGTAAGCTCGGCTTTTATCGAGCCTTTGTGCGCTTCGGCGATACTTCGCGCTATCGAAAGCCCGATTCCGAAGCCGCCCGAGCCTCTTGCTTTGTCCGCGCGGTAGAAGCGGTCAAACAGCTTCTTTGTGTCCTCTGCGTCAAAATTATCGCACCCGTTCGACGAGCGGATAACTACGCCCTTTCTGTCCTTTTCGAGCTTCAATGTTATCGGCGAGTCGGACGATGCGTATTTCACGGCGTTGTCGAGCAGTATTGAAACCAGCTGGCGCACCGCGTATTCATCACCGTTGTAATGTATGTCCGGCGCGATTTCAGTTATGAGCCTGTGACCCGCCGTCTCGGCTGACTCGGTGAATGAATCAGCCGTTTCGCTCAACGCCGCGCTGATGTTAAAATCAGCGAACTTCAGCGGAGTTTCCTCCTCGTCCATGCGCGAGAGTGTGACAAGCGAGTTGACAAGTTCTTTGAGTTTCTCCGTCTGCGCCTGCGCCTTGTCTATCCATTTCTGCTCGCCGACCTCCATCTCGAGCACTTTAAGGCTTGTGGCAATGACAGTTATCGGCGTTTTCAGCTCGTGGCTCGCGTCGGTTATGAACTGCTTCTGCCGCTCGGCGCTCTTGACCACAGGGTCTATCGCCTTGCGCGAGAAGAGCACGACTATAACATAGACCAACGCAATGCTTATCGCCATGGCGGCTACAGAGAGCACGGCGAGCGTTATCATCGAGCGAACATCGCGGTAGCAGTCAAGGAAAATCGCCGTGTATCTTCCGTCCCCGTCGTCTGTTACATAGTATTTGTACCCAGATATGTAGCCAAAGCCCTCGCCGTGCTTTAACGCTATCTGAACATATTCGTCCGTATCGTCCTGGGTGACGGCGGCAATTTTGTCGAGATCCGCGCGGACAAGCTGCCCGTCGGAGGTGAATCTCAGAACGAAATAGCGCGTCGAATACGCCGTCTCCTGCGTGAACTGCCCGTCCTGCTTCGGCTTTTTGTCGCCGTCCGGCGGTTTATCTCCGCGCGGCATCGGCGGCAGGGAGCCCTGATTTGACTCAATGACGCTGAGCATCTCGTTGAGCTGGGAGTTGACCGAGAGGAAGTTTGCGAGATTGACTATTATGCACAGCAGGAGCAGCACCGATGTGACGGCGAGCATCGCGATGCGTATAAACTTTTTTCTGAGCTGTTTAATCATCGCTTTCCTCCAGAGCATAGCCGAGCCCGCGCACCGCGCGGATAGTAATTTTCGAGCCTATCGAGCGCAGTTTTTTGCGCAGATTCGAGATGTGCACCCAAATGACATTTATTTCCGCGTCGCTGTCCCATCCCCAGACGCGCTCCATGATTTTGTCGGCGGAGAACACGACGTTCGGCGAGCGCATGAACAGCTCCATCACCTGATATTCTCGCCCGCTCAGGCGCACCGAGCGACCGGAGCACGCGAGCAGACCCGTTGACGGATCGAGTGTCACATCGCCGAACTCGAGCGCGCTCGGGCGGTAGTTGTCGCTCCTGCGCAGCATCGCACGCACGCGGCAGATTAATTCATCGGGCTCAAACGGCTTCGGGAGATAGTCGTCCGCCCCGGCGTTGAAGCCGGTTATGCGGTCGTCCTTCATGCCCTTTGCCGTGAGCATCATGACGGGAGTTTTTATTCCCTCGGCGCGAAGCCTGCGGAGCACATCGATTCCGTTCATCTTCGGCATCATGACATCGAGGATTATCGCGTCATATTCGCCCGATGAAGCATATTCGTAGGCGTCCGCGCCGTCGTTTACGGCGTCTACGGAAAAGTGATTTTTTTGAAAGAATACCGTCAGAGCCTCCGCAAGGTCGAGCTCGTCTTCGGCTATAAGCAAACGCATAAATATCACCCGTGTTTATTATAGCGCACAATTTCGGACATTTCAAATATCAAAGCGCATCGTCTGTGTTTACTCTGCCGCAGATTATGTTGAGGTTGCCGTTGCGGCAGCGGATGTCGTCAATAAAAGCCTTGGGCGGCTGGTCGGATTTGAGAACGATTCTGTATTGCAGCTCGTAGAGCGTGCCCATGTTTGAGGTTCTGACCTTGACAAGCTCGTGCGACTTTGTGTATTTCTCGAACAGATCGTCAAAGAGCCCGTCGTAGTCGAGATTTTCGGGTATGGTTATCTTGAGCACGCGCTCGGAGTCGTGCTTGCTGCCGAAATTCACTGCCGCGAGCAGGAGCATGGCAGCTGCTATGACAACGAAGAATACCGCCGCCAACACGACATAGCCCATGCCTGTCGCAAGACCAATCGCCATGGCGAGGAACACATAGCCTATCTCCCGCGCGCTGCCGGGAGCCGAGCGGAATCTGACGAGGCTGAACGCGCCCGCGACCGCAACGCCCGCGCCGATGTTGCCGTTGACGAGCATAATGACGATCTGCACGATTGCCGGCAGAACGGCGAGAGCCACGGCGAAGCTCTGCGAACAGCGGTTTTTGAACATACTGACGAGTGCGGTGCCGATACCGAGCACGAGCGACACCGCCGTGCATATTGCGAACACCGAAAGGGTTATCTCCGAACCGATTATTGAACTAAGCACTTAAACGCGCCTCCTTGTTTTCTTTGAGAATATTTTCACGGTAGCAGGTACCGTATTTTGAAAATGAAGTCGGGAAAATAAGATTTTCTGAGAGACAGCGGCTTAGCCACATCGGGCACACGCCGGGGATTTTTATCTCCATGAGTATCCGCCCGTCGCTCAGAAGCTGATGACCGAAGTCGCCGTCGCGCAGGTCGAGCTGCGTGGTGCGCCAACGGATGTTTCTGTCGAATGTCACGCGCAGCCCCGCATCCTCCGTTCCCGCAAACGCCGTGCGGTCGTAGGCGATAAATACCTTCGGCTCGGCTCTGTAAAACTGCTGAAACTGCTGAATCTCCCTGCCGACCTGACCCGCGCATGGGTCGGACATCAGCCCGTATAGAAACGGCTCAACAGAATATGCGGGCGCGGTCATGCGCCGCTTGTAGACTATGCCGTCGAACTTTTTCTTGAGTTCAATGAACACATTCTGCTCGTCCTCGGGCGTCCCGTAACTGCGCACGCGGAGCTTCTCTTTATATAAAGGTTTGTCTATCGAAGCCCTTATCAGCCGCCAGTCGTCGGTGTCATAATAGATGTTGCAGATTGTGTATTGCCCGTAGTCGTCGGCCTTCATGTGCTTTTGCAGCTCGCCGAGCACCGCGCCGTACTGCGCTTCATTTAAAAAGTATTTCTTTTCGTATCGCTCGAAGCTGTACTGGATTCCCTTTGCCATTGCTTGCGCCTCCTTTATGCTGCGATTATATACGGCGAACTTAAAGCTAACCTAAAGATTTTCCTTTAGGTTACTTTTAGCTTGCGGCGGTAGAATACGGGCAGAAACCAAAAGGAGGTCTCGATATGAAAAGGACAAAAAGGCTTTTATCATTGTTACTCTGCGCGTTTTTGATTGTAGGCATGCTGTGCGCCTGCCGCAATAATAAAGACAGCGGCAGCACAACCGACAGCACGCAGACGAGCAGCAACGAGGCGGTTCAGGCGGTACTCAGCCAGAGCGTCGCGGAACCCGACCTCACAAATGCGACAAAAATCACGCTGTCAGATACCAATATAAATATAAGCGGCAGCGGAGCAGAGGAAAAGGACGGCACGGTGACTATAACCGAGGGCGGCACATATGTTTTCAGCGGCACGCTCTCAAACGGCAGAATAGTTGTCAACGCGCCCGACAAAGAGGTGACGATAGTCTTAAACGGCACGGACATAACCTGCTCATACAGCAGTCCGCTCTATGTCTATAAATCGTCTTCCGCGACCGTCTATCTGCTCAAGGATACCGAAAACAAGCTGACCGACGGCGAGAGCTACACCTATTCCGACAGCTACTCGTCATCAGAAGACGAAGAGCCGAACGCCTGCCTCTATTCGAAGTCCGATCTCATTATCGCGGGAGCGGGCAGCCTGACGGTGAGCGCCAACTTCAACAACGGCATCACAAGCAAGGATACGCTCAGAATCGACTCCGCGGCGATAACCGTAAACGCGAAGAGCCACGGCATAAACGGCAAGGATTATCTGACTCTCAAGAGCGCGAAAGTGTCCGTTACAAGCGGCGGCGACGCTCTGCGCTCGACCAATGACAGCGACGAAGCGCTCGGATATATAACCTCCGTCAATTCTGACCTGACCCTCGTCTCCGGCGAGGACGGCATGCAGGCTGAGACGGTCATGACGATAAGCGGCGGCAATATAAATATCAAGTCCGGCGGCGGAAGCGGCGCGAAGATAAGCGGCGACGCGAGCGCAAAGGGCATAAAGGCGGGGAAGAGCATCGCTGTTCTCGACGGCACATTCACTCTCGACTGCTGCGACGATGCGATTCATTCAAACGGCAGCGCCGAGATATACGGCGGCACATTCGCTATATCGACCGGCGACGACGGCGTCCATGCGGACGAAAGCTTAAAGATAAGCGGCGGCACGATAAATATTTCAAAGAGCTACGAGGGACTTGAGGGCGCGACGATAGATATATCGGGCGGCAAGATAACAATAACCGCGAGCGATGACGGAATAAACGCTGCGGGCGGAAACGATGAGAGCGGCTTCGGCGGCGGTATGGCGAGAGACACTTTCGGCAGCTCATCTTCTTACTATATCAATATCTCCGGCGGCACGATAAATATTGATGCATCGGGCGACGGCATCGACTCGAACGGAAATCTTACCGTATCAGGCGGCGAGATATATGTCAGCGGACCGATAAGCGGCGGCGATTCCGCGCTCGACTATGACGGTACGGCGGCGATAACCGGCGGCATCGTGATAGCGGCAGGCTCGAGCGGCATGGCGCAGAACTTCGGTGACAGCTCGACACAGGGCAGCATAATGCTCACATATCAGTCATTTGCAAGCGGCAAGATAAGCGTCGCGGATTCGAGCGGCAATGTGCTCGCCGAATACACGCCGAGCAAGAACTACAACTGCGTTGTCGTCAGCTGCCCGGGACTGACAAAGGGCGGCACATATACTGTGACCGCCTGTGGTCAGAGCCAGTCGGTGACGCTTGAAAGTATAATTTATGGCAGCGGCTCAATGGGCGGCGGACAGCCCGGACAGGGCGGACAGCAGCCCGGCGGCACACCGCCCGACGGTGACCCCGGTCAGCAGAGCGGCGGCAGCGGTAACTCCGGCAGCAGACCCACGCCGCCTGACGGCGACCCGCGCCAAAATAATTCCGCACAGAGCGGACAGAAGTCAAGCTCCCAAAGCGCAAATCAGAACCAGAATACCCAAACAGCATAACAAAACCCTCCCGTGCATGCATGGGAGGGTGAATTTCTATGTATATTCAGTTCGGCTTTCAATGTGATATTGCAGTTTTAACGGAAGAGTTTGCAGGACTTTTGTATCTCGCCCTACCGCATATATTTTGCTTATCACTTTAAGCGAAGCATAACAACGCCCTCCGCGGGAATACCGGACGGAGGGCGTTTATTTAAAGTTCCGTATATCGCTCTACGCGCATGCGCAGGGCGTATTTTTTACGTAGTGCCGCTATCTCTTCCATCATCTCGGACTTGTGGTGGGCGTCGAGTGCCTGCTGATCGCGCCATCTGTCTATCAGAAGCACGGTCTCGGGGTCGTCGAGCGGAAAGAAATATTCGTATCTCTCGTTCCCCTCTTCGGCTCTTATTTTATTTACAAGCCCGCTCTCCGTCATCTCGCGCGCAAACTCCTTTGCGCTGCCGTTTTTGCCGGTATAGTAGATATTGACAGTAAGGCTCATTTTCTTCTCCCCTATCAGTATTTTTCAACGCTCTCAACATCGAGCACGAACACGATAGCTCCGCCGACCGCGACCTCCGAGCCGAGATCGCCCTCGGCGAGTCCGCTGCCGAATGCGGCGGTAGAAGCGGCGGTGTGCATCCTGCGCTGCGAATATTCCTTGATTATCTCTTTTGCCTTTGCGACCTTGTCGTCGTCCGCGCCGATGAGGAAAGTCGTGTTGCCGACCATGAGGAATCCGCCCGTGGTCGAGAGTTTCGTCACCGTGTAGCCCTCCTTGGTCAGAGCCGAGGAAACGACCGCGCTGTCATCATTATTAACAATAGCTATCAAAAGTTTCATTATATTCATTCTCCTCATTAAATTTTCGGGTCTATCATCTTGCGGCTCTTCTTGTCGAGCTTGCGCACGTCCGGTATCTCGTACCTGTTGTCGTTCGCGTCTTTTATTAATATGCGCCCGTCATAGAGCGGCTTTACCGCCGTGAGATGATTTCTTATCTCAAAAGTGCATATTCCCCTGTCCGTCTCGACCGTCCACATCCAGATAAGGAATTTTTCGCGCATCTTTATGAATCGCTTTATCCGCGGAATCATATAGTATTCATCGAGGCACTGCTCGACAGCCTCTTTCGACTCCGGCAGAAGATTGTCGATGTTTCTTATCACCGCTATCTCTTCGCCCTCGCTGTCGATCAGCGAAATGTATCTGTTGAGTCCGGTTATGGGGAACATTCTGTGAAGTTCGAGCCCCTCGAACTTCTCGCCGGAGTAAAACTCGGCATCGACGAAAATCCCGTCCCGGCGGGTGAATTTCACTTCCGGTCCGTCAATATATCTCGGCATTGCGCTCCCCCCTTATTCAAAATTCTCGGCGGCTTTTTTCTTCTGAAGCTGTTCGCCCATGGACTGAATCTCAATTAGCTTGTAGTACTTGCCCTTGAGCGCCATGAGTTCTTCGGGAGTGCCGCATTCGATTATCTCGCCGTGATCGACGACAACTATCTTGTTCGCCTTGCGCAAAGTCGAAAGGCGATGGGCAATCATGAGCGTTGTGCGCCCGGATATCAGCCTCTCTATCGCGCCCTGAATGAGATTTTCGGTCTCGGAATCGACCGCCGCCGTCGCCTCGTCGAAGATGAGTATGCTAGGATTTTTGAGCACCGCGCGGGCTATAGACACGCGCTGCTTCTCGCCGCCGGAGAGTCCGACTCCGCGCTCGCCGAGCATGGTGTCGTATGCATCGGGCATACGGCGGATAAAGCCGTCCGCATTCGCGACCTCCGCCGCGTGGAGCACCTGCTCAACATGGACATCCGCGCTGCCGTAGGCAATATTATTATATATCGTGTCTCTGAACATCAGCGGCTCCTGCTGGACGAAGCCGATTGAGTTTCTGTAATATCTCAGGTCGATGTCCCTGATGTTTATTCCGTCGACGAGTATCTCGCCGTCGTATTCGTCATAGTAGCGCATCAGCAGGTTTATCAGCGTCGATTTGCCGGAGCCCGTCGTTCCGACTATACCAACTATGTCGCCCGGCTCTATGGTCAGATTTATGTTTGAAAGGACTTTCTTCGAGCGGTCGAACGCGAAGTTGACATTCTTGAATTCAATCTTGCCCTCCATGCGCTTGAGCTCTTTGCCCTGACCGAAATCGTGCTCGGGCTCGGCATCGAGGATATCGAGTATCTTTTCGGCGGACGCCAATGTATTTTGATATGTGTCGCCGATATTCGCAAAGAAATTGACCGGGTTATAGAACATGCTCGCATATGAGATGAACGACACGAGCAGACCGAGCGAAACTTCGCTGCTGCCGGAGATGACAAGATTGCCGCCCATGAACCATATGACAAGCGTTCCGCAGGTCACGAGGAAAGTTATCACCGACGGGAACACCGCAGAGGGCACGGCGGCTTTTTTATCCTCCTTGAACCACTCGTCGCAGTAGGCATTGAAGCGTTTGACCGTCTTTCGCTCGTTTGTGAATGCTTTTATCACTCGCACGCTCGGTATCGTGTCGGCGAGCATCGAAGAGATCGACGCGGAGCGCCGCCACATGCGCATATATTTGGGTCCGAGCACCTTGCCGAACCGCTTGCCGACAAATACGACTATTGGAACGGGAATGAGCGAGAAGAGCGCCAATCGCCAGCTCATCATGAACATTATGACTATCAATCCCACAAGCGTAAAAGCCTGAATGACCGCCTCCTGGGTTATCTTCATGATGAAGTTCTGTATCACCGTCGCGTCGGAGTTGACGCGGTTTATGACGGAGCCTGTCGATATCCTATCATAGAAGCTCATCGGCAGATACTGCGCCTTTTCATATATATCTTTCTTGAGATTCAAGACTATCCTGTCGCCGGATATTCTGAGCTTATATGCACGAAAGCCGTTTATCACATACTGAAGGACATACACCCCGAGCAGAAGCAAAATGACCGCCATGAGCCGTTTCGACGATTTCTGCGGGATAACATCATCGACCATTATCTTTGTGATATACGGCGGGACGAGCGAAAATGCCGTTGTGAGCACCGAGAGAATCATGCACACTATCAGCGGCTTTGTTTCGGGCTTGACATAGCCCGAGAATTTTGTGATGAGCTTGCGCTTGCCGGAGCAGTTGAGGCACTCGGCATCGGGCGAGGGCAATTTGCGTCCGCATTTCGGGCAGAAAGAGCGCTGCTTGAGATAGACGGACTTCACGACCTCCGCATCCTCGTCGGAATAACCGTGTTCTTTCAGAGAGTTCACGAACACCGCGCCCGCGTCCGCAACCTCGGCGGCGGCATAGGAGAAACGCATGAGCGGCTTTCTCTTTCCGTTTGAAAATCTGACTCTAAACAGCGCGTTGCCGTAGAGCCGCTTGACATCCGCCGACTCCATTTCATTATAGGCGATGCTGCACACGCCGCCGTCAAAGCTTCTGTCAAAGGCAATAAGCCCGTTTTTTGTGAAAACGAGCATGGAATCCGCATATTTGCCTTTTAAATCAAGGTCGCCCACGACGATAAATAAAACCTCTTCGCCGCGGGTCAATTCTTCAAACCGCTCCTCATATTGTCGCGGCACGGGTTTGTTGGTTATTTCTTTCATTGCTCCGCCCCCTTTTTCAAGGTCATTTTAGCAGAGCCGATGTCAAATGTAAACACGGAATTTCCGCCTAACATGACAAAAAATTTTGTCGTTGTTTGTTGAAAATGACGAAAAATCCCCGTGATGTTATTTTTTCATAACCACATTTTCGAGATAGCTGTTAAAATTCTTATATTCATTCTCGCTTATCGCCGTCGGGTAGGTCATGACAACGAGCCTGTGACCTTTATATTCGCTGCGATAAGGCGGGTGGATATGCTCGAACGGATTGGCTCTGTACCCGGCGCGCTCATAAAAAGCCTTTCGGCGGACGGACACTTCGTCATTCGGCGGGTCGATTTCGAGAATAACTGTCTTTTTGCGCTCGCCGAGAAGAGAGAGCGCCTGCGCACCGCAGCCTCTCCCGCGCATCTCTGGCAGGGTGCAGAAATGCTCGACATAGATAAAATCCTCAGTCTCCCAGCAGAGCAGCTCGCCGACCCAGATATCGCCGTCAAATATCAGCAGAAAATTATACTCCGGCTCGGTCATTATTTTCTTCTGCCTCTCGGGCAGCCGCTGTTCATATATGGGAAAGCTTTTTGAATAAAGCTCCATCGCTTTTTCATATATTTTATCTTCAAAATTTGTCAGTCTTTTAAAAATCATATTATCATCCTCCGCGCTTTCGGTTATTATACATTTTTACACCCCGGCGGTCAAGAAATCGTGCGTTCGGAATTAAATTTTCATTGACTGATTATTGTAAATATGGTACAGTATTATTTGACTAAAAACGGATTTTCAATATGAAATCCACAAAAATAGGAGGGGTTCACAAAAATGCCAAAACTGATCAAAAAAATCACGTCCACCCCAAAAGGCTGGGCAACCAACCCGAAGGAGAGACTGAGCTACTATCTCTACTTCTGCGGACAGAACGCGATATATAACCTTGTCGCTTCTTTCCTGACCACTTATCTCATGCTCTCAATCGGCGGACTTGTCAAAACTGCGGGAATCATGCTCGCGGTCAAGATATGGGACGCAGTCAACGACGCCATATTCGGCGTGCTGTTCGACAAAGTAAAATTCAAGAGCGGCAAGAAGTTCATCCCGTGGCTCAAGATATCGCTCGTCTTTATCCCGCTGACTACGGTCATGCTCTTCGCCATACCCAATAACTTCAGCGAAAACGCGAAGCTCATCTGGCTCGCTGTTTCATATATACTCTGGGATACCGCTTACACCCTCTGCGACGTGCCTATCTTCGGCATCATCACCTCGATGAGCGAAAACGTCGACGAGAGAAACAGCATCATATCCTACAAGCAGATCTGGTCGGGCGTGGGCTCGGGCGTTGCGCTCATCCTCGCTACCGTCCTCGTCGGCGAAAAGGTCAAGCTCAACTACACGGTAGTCGCGATAATCTGCGCCGTGTTTGCCCTTGCTACGATGATCCCCGCCTGCTTCAAGCTTGAGGAGCGCTTCGGCGGAGAGCGAGATGAAGAATTCACGCTCAAGAAGATGTTCAGCTACCTCATTCAGAACAAGTACTTGCTCATCTATTACATAGGCTACTTCTTCTATTCGGCTTCGAATGTCTCCGGTTCGCTCAACCTTTTCGTTTCGTTCTATCTCTTCAACAACTCGCAGTTCTCGCTCGTTGTTCAGGCGCTGAGCCTCGTTCCCGCGGCGATATTCTCGTTCCTCGTTCCTCACCTCGTCAGAAAGTTTGACAAGATGAAGATATTCCGCGTCTGCACCCTCGCCACGGTTATTCTCAGCGTTATCATGTGGCTCATCGGCTACAACTCGATAATCGGCTTCATCATCATCTCGGTCATCCGTTCCGTCCCGATGGCTATCCTCGGCGTTATGCTCTTCATGTTCACGCCTGACTGCGCGGAGTTCGGCAAGTTTACCTCCGGCATTGAGGCAAAGGGCATCACCTTCGCGATTCAGACCTTCATGTGCAAGCTCACCGCCGCCGTCTCCGGCGCGCTCGGTATGTTCATACTCGGCCTCAAGTCCACCGGCTGGGTCACCTACGACGGTGCGGAAAACTTTGCAGACCTCGTCAAAATGGGCGCCACGCAGAGCGACCATGCGAAGGCGGTTCTGTGGTTCATCTATGTTATGTGCACCGCAATCGGCTACGCTATAGCGTACATCATCTGGACTCGCTACAAGCTCACCGACAAGGATGTTCAGACCATGGCGGACTGCAACAGCGGCAAAATAACCCGCGCCGAAGCCGACGCAAGACTCGGCGGAAGATACGACAAGAAGTCGAAGAAATAATCTGCGGCGCAGATAAACAGCAAATAAAAAAGGTCACAATTTGCAGACAATGCGGATTGTGACCTTTTGGTTTATTGTTTTGCGCTTTTAAATGCACTTTACCCGCTCTTGTTTATTGGGCAAAGTCCAAATACTGAGCACCATTAAATAGCTCGGGACAAAATATATTACCACATAATATACACTACGCGTTCTTGTAGGGGTCGGCGACCTCGACGATCGCTGCTGACGAAGTCATCACAAAGCAATAGTTTTTTCTATTTGTAATGACTCGAAAAAGCATTGTCCAAACTCCGTGCCGCCGTTGGCGGCATAGGGTCGTCGAGTCGCCGACCCCTACAATAAACAGAAACTTTATCGGCGCAAAAAACTCCCCGCACGCTGAGATGCGGGGAGACTTTCATTGAATATCTATCAAAGCACAACTTCTCTGCCTGTCTTTGCGGACTCATAGACCGCGCAGAGGATTTTTATCATATCGATGCCCTGCTGGGGCTTGAAGCACGGCTCGGCACCCTCGATAACAACATCGTAGAAGTTTCTGAGGTTTCTCGCGTGCTCGTTGTCGGTGGCGTAGTTAGTCGGGATAATATCGACGCACTTGCCGTATTCCTCGGTGTAGAATTCAACCTTGCCGTCCTGCCATTTGAGTCCCGCGTCCGTGCCGCGAAGCTCGACAAAGCGGGTCTCGTGCTTTACATTCGATGCCCAGCTGAACTCGATCTGGAGCTGCGCGCCGTTGTCAAAGCGGATGGTGCCCATCGCAAGATCTTCAACATCGAAAGTGCCGTCCTCTTTCTTGTCGCCGAAGTCGGAGTTGACGGAGTCGCTGACATCGTTGTCGGCAAACTTGCAGTATGTGCTGCCGGTCACGGCAACGGGAGTCGGGCTGCCCATGAGCCATATCGCAAGGTCGATCATGTGCACGCCGAGATCGATGAGCGGACCGCCGCCCGACTGCGCCTTGGTGGTGAACCAGCCGCCCTTGCCGGGAATTCCGCGCCTTCTCTGCCAGCCGCAGCGGCCGCAGTATATCTCGCCCATTCTGCCGTCGTCAATGAACTTCTTCGCGAGCTTCGAAGCGTCGGAGAAGCGGTTGTTTCTCATTATCATGAGCGTCTTGCCCGCAGCCTTTGCCGCGTCGTTCATCTTCATGACCTCTTCGACATTGACGGCGTCCGGCTTCTCGCAGAAAACATGCTTGCCCGCTTTGAACGCGGCGACCGCTATTATCGAGTGGAGATAGTTCGGGGTGCAGATATCAACAGAGTCTATCGTCTCATCCTTGAGCAGCTCGTTGAAATCGGTATAGACCTTTGCGTCGGGGAAGAACTTGTCGCGGCATATTGCCGCTCTCTCTTCGATAATGTCGCAAAGAGCAACGACCTCAAGGCGGTCGTCATTCAGATAGTGCTCACGGTGAGCGCCATTGAAGATTCCGCCGATGCCGATAATACCTACTCGCCATTTTTTCATAAAAAAACCTCCGGGAAAATATATTTCATACAAGTTGATTTTAACATAACGCGAAATAAAAAACAAGAGCGGCGTAAAGTCCGCGGTGACAAAAAAGAGGGTACATTTTTAGTTGATTTAACGGCTTGATTTGCGCGATTTATATAATGTATAATAGTACCGACAAAAATCCGGAAAGGGAAAGGACAATGAGCAGAACGAGTATTGTAATTCTTATTTTCACGATTATTTTCGCGGTCGCGGGGGTGCTGTTTTTCTTCCTGCGCGGCTACGCGACGAGCTACGAGGGCGTGGTAACAGCCGAGGGCGAGCCGCTTGAAAACGTCAGCGTCTCGGACGGGCGTCATGTTGTCAAGACGGACGAGAACGGCAAGTTCAAGCTCAAGGGCTACCGCAAGACGAGGTTCATAACCGTCACCACACCCGCGGGCTACACTACAGAGAACTACTATATCTCCGCCGACAAGCACAAAAAGACCGGCTATGACTTCGATCTCCGGAAGTCCTCTATCGCGGAGGGCGAAGCGCACAGCTTTCTTCAGATATCCGACACCGAGATAGGTGAAAAGGGCGTCGGCGAATGGAAGAACTACATCAAAGATGTAATCGACGAGGAGCATCCCGCATTTCTTATCCACACCGGCGACATCTGCTACGAAGCCGGACTCAAGAAGCATATTGAAGATATGAACACCGAAAACATGGGCGTGCCCGTCAGATATATTATCGGCAACCACGACTATGTCAAGGGCAAATACGGCGAGGAGCTTTTCGAGAGCATTTACGGTCCCGTATGGTACTCGTTCGAGGTCGGCAATGTTCACTATGTCGTGACCTCGTTCCAGAACGGAAGCGACTACAAATCGCGCTACAACGCGGACGACCGCTGGCGCTGGCTCGAAAACGACCTTGCGAACACTGACGAGAACATGAAGGTCGTCATGTTCAACCATAACCGCCCTGTTTCGGAAGACTATGTTATCTCCTTCGACCGCAAGGAGCTCGATCTCAAAGAGCACAATCTCATCGCGTGGGTGTTCGGTCACTATCACTACAACTATGTGAAAGAGACCGACGGCGTGCTCGCCATCAGCACTGCGCGCCCCGACTGCGGCGGCATCGATTCGTCGGTATCGGGCGCGAGAATGGTGAACATCGCCAAAGACGGCACCGTCACGACAAAGATGACATATTATAAATTCAACGGCAAAGCCCCGGATATAGACGGCTCGGTTTGGTCGACGAACATAAACGGCAACCCGCTCTTCTGCAACACCGTAAAATACGGCGGTAAAATATATGTCGCGACTGCCGACGAGGACTATCCGCGCACCTGTGGAGTCACCTGCCTCGACGCGCAGAGCGGAAAAGAGCTCTGGTTCTATGAGACCGGGAACTCCGTCAAGAACAATGTCGTTGTCGAAAACGGATATGTCTACACCCAGGACTGCGACGGCACGGTATACTGCCTGAACGCCGAGGACGGCTCGCTCAAATGGAAGGCCGCCGTCTCGCTCGGCAACGCGCTCTCAACGAGCAGCGGCGTCTGCCTCGCCGACGGAACAGTTTATGCCGGATGCGCCGCGGCGATAACCGCATTGAACGCCGAAAACGGCGAGAAGATATGGGAAAACAAGCGCAACTACGGCGAGTCCTCCCCTGCCGAGTTCGTTGTCGCGGGCGACAAGCTCCTTGTCAGCTCGCACTGGGACGCGCTTCTTGCGCTCGACCGCAAGAGCGGCAAACAGCTCTGGGAGAACAAGGACGGCGACATCCGCTTCCGCAGCTCGACTCCCGTTGTTATTGACGAAAACACTGCGGCGGTCGCCGACTCGGGCGCGATAATGACAGTCGACCTCTCAAGCGGCAAGATAACCTCGAAAGTCACCTGCGACGGCTACAACTTCTCTTCGAGCGCGCAGCCGCTTGTAATCGGCAAAAAGCTCATTATTCCGACCGCAAACAAGGGCGTTGTCTGCTTCGATACGGAAGCCTCGGCTATAACATGGACGCTTGAAACCGGCAGCGCGCTGATATACACTGCGCCCTACACAAACGGCACGGCGCAAACCGTCGAGGCTTCGCCCGTACTCACGGAGGACGGAAACATTCTCATAGCCGCTTCGAGCGGAAAGATTTTTGTCCTCTCCCCGAGCGGAGAAACACTCAAAACAATCGACACCGGTGCGCCGATATTCGGCTCACCCGCCATAGACAACGGCAGGCTATACGTCTCCGATTTCAGCGGCAGAGTCTCCTGCATAGCATACTGACAGTAACAAAAAAGAAACAAGCCGGGGCGGTTATTCCGACCCGGCTTTTGTGCTGTGATTTTTTAGATTCAGTACTCGAAATATTATTTTTTTAAGTCCAGATGCGCCTGTACATTCTGCGTTATCTCGACCTCGCACACGATGCTCAGCCCGAGGAAGCAGTCCTCAAAGAAATTGCGCCCCAGTTTGAATTCCGGCAAAAGATAGGGCTTCATTTTGCTCTTTATAATGCCTATGAGCTTGTCGGTATCCATGCCCTCGTCGAGCTCGTATATAACCACCCTGCCCGGATTCATCAGCGCGATTATCGCCTGAAGGCGTTCGCTGCAAAAAGCTATGCGCTCGGACTCGATGTCCGGAGTGTGCAGCGGGATGTTTTCGACCTCGCCGGCAGCGCCCGACGCTCCGCAGAGCACCTCGCCGTTCGCGATTATTCCCGAACCGCTCTTGCGCTTGCCGTAGGCATAGAGGACAGTTATACCCTCCTGATAATTTGAATATTTTCTTGCCACATTCGTTGCCACATGCAGGTCGTTGTCAATAAGAACGGTCAGTCCGAATTTTTCATTCAGCCTCTTGGCAACGTCGATATGATTGAGCGACGGAAATGCCGCTGAGTCCATAACAACGCCATTGCAGACAACTCCGGTGACGGCTATTGCCACCATGGCTATAAGCGGATCGGCCGCAGCGCTTGTCATCACAAGATTTTCAAGCGTCGAAAGCACCTTTTCGTCGCAAATCGGTATATTTCCGCTGCCGATAGTACGGCTTCTGAAATCATGGATTCTATATGAAAGAACATCGGAGTCGAGATAAATCAGCAGAAAGTGCATATAGTCCGCGTTAAGCTTATATACCTGCGCCTTGCGTCCGCGTTCCGCGCCTATAACTCCGTCCGGATTAATAATACCCTCGGCAACGCCGTAATCAACCGCCCTCGTGACAGTCGGCAGGCTCAGCCCTATCGCCCTCGCTATCTGCGGAATGGTCGCCTGCTTGTTTTTGTGTATATATCCCCAGACAGAACGGTAGTTCGTCAGTTTGACTATTGAGGAATCAAGTGTCTTTTTCAAAGAGTGCGCCCCTCGTTTACAAATTAAAAAGCCCTGTTATTAAATAAATTATATCACCGCTCCGGTGCTTTCGCAATATGCACTTTTGCTAAAAACGGACTTTTTAAATTATGCACAGTAAACAACGCAGAATCGCGAACGCAACACAATCATTGACACTGTGCCCAAGCAAGTATATAATTTCAGTATAAAATATCGGAGGGAACAGCATGGCAAAAGGACTGCCGGATTCAAAGAAATATATAAAAGAAAAGCAGGCTCCCCTGCGCTTCGGCGCGGACGGAAAATTCCGCATTCTGCATCTGACTGATATCCACGAGGTCGACCCCGCGATGGACGACGAAGAGGACAGGCGGATACCGATAAATAAGAGCAAAGAGACGATAAATGTCATTCGCCGATGCATCGAAATTGCAAATCCCGATCTTGTCGTTTTCGGCGGCGACAACATCAGCGGCTACTGGCAGGAGTTCACATATGAATATATGTATAATACTATCAAAAAGATAGTCGCGCCGATTGCGGAGAAAAATATCCCGCTCGCCATAGTTTTCGGCAACCACGACGCCGAGGCTCAGCCCAAATTGCCGTTTCTCGCGAAAGAGAATCAGATTTGCGTCTACGCCGAATACGAGAATTTCAGAAGCACGATGAACGACGAGGATGTCTCCGGCTGCGCGAATTGCAGTTTGCCGATTCTCTCTTCCGACGGCAGGCATATTACTTGGAACATCTGGTGCATCGACTCGGGCGACTATGTCAGGGACGATGAGTTCAATGTTATAGACGACGCCGGATACGGCTTTGTAAAAAAAGATCAGATAGCGTGGTACGAAAGACGCGCCGCCGAACTCAAGACGCAAAACGGCGGAAAAGCCGTGCCCGCTCTGCTGTTTCAGCATATCCCCGTCATTCAGGAATATAACAACCTGAAAGAAGACCCGAACGGCGAATACAGCCTCGGCGCGCAGCACTACTCCGTCCCGGACGGCGCACTGCTCGAGGGCGAGATTCATGAATCCCCCTGCCCGCCGCTCGAAAACGGCGACGAGTTCGAGAGCTGGAAGAGAACGGGCGATATAGTCGCCGCATTCTTCGGTCACGACCATGTGAACACATTCACAATGGAAGTTGACGGCATAAAGCTCGTTCAGAGCCCCGGCGCGGGTTACCACACCTACGGCGGCAAGCGCGGCGGCAGGCTGATAATAATAGACGAAAACAAACCGGATTCGTATGAGTCGGAATGCGTTTTCATCGACAGAATAACGCAAGGCGAACTTAAATAAATTCACATAAAGAACGGAGAACAGCTATGGACAAATACGCAAGATTCAGATATCAACCCTGCATCCCGCTCGGCGCGGACGGCAGAAAGGTCACGGGCTCGCCCGAGCACGCCGCGCTCTCGAGAAAGGCCGCCGGCGAGGGCATGGTTCTGCTCAAAAACCGGCTTCACACTCTGCCGCTCACGCGCGGAACAAGAGTCGCACTCTTCGGCAAGGCGACTATAGAATACATAAAGGGCGGCGGCGGAAGCGGCGATGTTTTCTGCGCCTACACCCGCAATGTTTATGACGGATTCAGCCAAAAAGAATC
>JBNMIN010000039.1:0-18653 GCA_050873305.1 Oscillospiraceae bacterium | reverse complement strand
GAGCCGTGCATCAGCGGTACAAAAGGCTCGGGCACAGTGTTCTTCTGCGGGTGCAATCTCAGGTGCGTGTATTGCCAGAACAGCGAGATAAGCGGCGGCGAATCGGGCGTCCCCATGAGTGACGAAGATGTTATGCGTACTTTCGACAGGCTCATTGAAAAAGGTGCGCATAATCTCAATCTCGTTACCCCGACTCATTATGCAGATTCCGTGGCACGAATACTCGAAAAATATCATTCGCCCGTGCCTGTTGTGTATAACTGCGGCGGCTATGAGTCTGTGGAAACGCTCAAAAGGCTTGAGGGACTTGTTGATATATATCTGCCCGATTTCAAATATGCCGACTCGGCTCTTGCGGCTGAATATTCTCACGCGCCGGACTATTTCGAGCGTGCGTCCGAAGCGATTAAAGAGATGAACAGGCAGGTCGGAGTGCTTAAACTCGACTCCGACGGCATAGCCGAACGCGGTCTTATCATACGCCACCTTGTGCTTCCGGGAGCCGTTTCAAACACAAAGAAAGTGCTTCGATGGATAAAGGAAAATCTTCCGGAGGGAACGGTAGTCAGCCTGATGAGCCAGTATACGCCGTGCGCAAAAGCTGCGGAGCATCCGCCTCTTGACAGGTGCATTTCCAAGTACGAATATGAAATAGCGCTCGATGCAATGATCGACCTCGGCTTTGACAACGGCTATGTGCAGAGCCGCCGTTCGGCGCAGAAAGATTTTATTCCGGATTTTCAGTCCCACGAGGGACTCTTATAAATATTGTTGACCGAAAGGGAGTTTTGATATGACAGGTTTTATCGGAGCGGGCAATATGGCAAATGCAATTATAAAAGGCATGGTGTCGTCCGGCGCGGCAGAGGGAAAAGATATAGCAGTCTATGATATCCACCCCGAAAAGCGCGAAAAGGCGGCTGCGGATTACGGAGTCAATGCGGTGTCAAGCCTTGAAGAGCTTGTGAACGGGTGCAGCGAGATAGTTGTTGCAATCAAGCCTTACGGCTTTGAAAAGCTGCTCGGCGGACTTGATGCTCAGCTCAAAGAGCACGACCCGCTTATAATTTCCATAGCTGCGGGCAAAACTATCGAGACTATTTCATCATATCTCAGCTATGAACCAGCACTTGTGCGCGTCATGCCGAATATAAACGCCACGATAGGCGCATCCATGAGCGCATACTGTGCGAACAGCCGAGTCAGCGCGGAACAGAAAGCATTTGTTGCAAAGCTTTGTTCATCCATCGGTGAAGCGATCGAGCTCGACGAAAAATTCTTCTCGGCATTCGGCGTTATCGGCGGCGCGGCTCCCGCGTTTGCCTATATGTTCATCGACGAGCTTGCGCGCGGCGGAGTTAAAATAGGCATGAACAAACAGGTTGCGCTGAAAGTTGCGGCTCAGACCGTGCTCGGCAGCGCGAAGATGATAGCGGAGAGCGGGGAGCACCCTTATGCTCTTGTGGATAAAGTCTGCTCGCCCGGCGGAACCACTATCGAGGGCGTGGCAGCGCTCAATGAAAACGGATTTGCAAATGCCGTTATGCAGGCTGTGACGGCAACATACGAAAAGGATCTGAAACTCTCCGGCAAATAAAAAGCGGAGAGAACGAATATATCAATAATTGTACGGAGGTATAAACAATGGCATTACCGGTAGCACTTCAGCTCTACAGCGTCAGAGACGAGCTTGAAGCAGATTTTGAGGGCACTATAGCAAAGGTCAAGGAGTTCGGCTATGACGGAGTCGAATTCGCGGGACTCTACGGCAAAAGTGCCGAGCAGGTCAAGAAGATACTTGCCGACGCAGGGCTCACTCCCGTTTCGGCTCATGTTCCGCTCGATGAATTGCTCGGAGATACGAAAGCGGTCGTCGCAACTTATAAGGAGATAGGCTGCAAATATATTGCCGTGCCCTATCTTCCCGAGGACAGGCGCCCCGGAACAGAGGGCTTTGACCGCACGATAGAGGACATAAAGAAGATTGCCGATGTCTGCAATGAGCAGGGCATTCAGCTTCTCTATCATAACCATGATTTCGAGTTCAAAAAGCTTGACGGCAAATATGCGCTCGATATCCTTTATTCCGATGTCACCGCCGACAGACTCCAGACCGAGATCGATACCTGCTGGGTCGGCGTCGCAGGCGAAGATCCCGCATCGTATGTTCTCAAATACAGCGGCAGAGCACCCGTTGTCCATCTCAAGGATTACTATATGCAGGGTAAGGAGAAGCCTAAAAAGCTCTATGAGCTTATCGGCATAGAAGATGACGGCGAAAGCGTGTCAGAAGAGGCGTTCGGATTCAGACCCGTCGGCTATGGCGTTCAGAATATGCCCGCTATACTTGATGCATCCGTAAAAGCAGGCGCAGAGTGGGTCGTTGTCGAGCAGGACAGACCTGCGCCCGGCGACACTCCCATTAACTCAGTAAAGCTCAGCCGCGAGTACCTTAAAACACTCGGCTGGTAAAATAAAAAACATCAAAAGAAAGAAGGTAACGGAACATGAGCACCAATAAGTGCTGGTATAAAGAGATGGCAGTATACCAGATTTGGCCGCGAAGCTTTTGCGACGGAAACGGCGACGGCATCGGCGATATCAAGGGTATCATGTCAAAGCTCGATTACATAAAGAGCCTCGGTGTTGATGCTATCTGGTTCTCGCCGCTCTATAAATCTCCCCAGGAGGATATGGGCTACGATATAGCCGACTACAAGGATATCGCAGAGGAGTACGGCACGCTCGACGAGTTCAAAGAGCTGCTTGAAGCTATTCACGCAAGAGGCATGAAGGTTATAATGGATCTTGTTATAAATCATACCTCAAATCAGCATAAGTGGTTCCTTGAGAGTATGAAGAGTAAGGATAACCCTTATCACGACTATTATTTTTGGCGCGACGGCAAGAAGGGCGGAAAGAAGCCTCCGAACAACTGGCTTTCAACTTTCTCGGGTCCCGCGTGGAAATATAATGAGAATCTCAATCAGTATTATCTCCATCTTTTTGCCGAGGGTCAGCCCGATCTCAATATGGATAACCCCAAGGTTCGCGAAGAGATAAAAGACATCATGCGCTTTTGGCTCGACATGGGCGTCGACGGCTTCAGAGAGGATGTTATCACATTTATATCCAAAGCCGAGGGTCTGCCGAACGGATTCCCGCTGCCTGTCGCTACGGGTATTGAGCATTACAAGAGCGGACCGCATCTTCAGGAATATCTCGGCGAGTTCAGAAAGGTGCTCGATGAATATGACTGCATGACAGTCGGCGAAGCGCCCATGATGACTCCCAAGACCGCGATGAAATTCATCGAGGAAAACAAGGATCAGAAGCTCAATATGATGTTCCACTTCCAGCACATGGAGGCGGACTGCCTGTTCTACAGCTGGATAAGAGCGCCGTTCAGCCTCAGAAAGCTCAAGAATGTTTATAACAACTGGCAGACAAAGCTCTACGGCAAGGCATGGAATACTCTTTATATAGAGAACCACGATCAGCCGCGTATCATAAACAGATACGGCAGCCTCAAATACAGAGTAGAGAGCGGCAAGATGCTCGCAACGATGTATATCTGCCAGAGCGGTACTCCGTTCATATATCAGGGGCAGGAGATTGGTATGGTCAATATAGGTCTGCCGGAAATCGAGATGTATGAGGATGTTTCGACTCAGAACGCCTATCACACCATGCGTCATCTCGGCTTCACGCACAACATGGTCATGAAAGTCGCAAAGTATGCGTCGCGTGACAATGCGAGAACGCCCGTCCAGTGGAGCGCAGAGAAGAATGCCGGATTCACCACCGCCGACAAGCCATGGTTCTATATCAACGATAACTACAAAGAGATAAATGTTGAGGCGGCAGATAAGGACGAGAACTCCATTCTCAATTATTACAGAAAGCTTCTCAAACTCCGCAAGGAGAATCCCATCATAATCTACGGCGATTTCAAGATGTACAATAAGCTCAGCAGAAAGCTTTTTGTCTATGAGCGCAGCTATGAGGGACAGAGAATGCTTGTTATCAACTCGTTCTCCGAGAAGCCCGTGAAGTTCAAAGCTCCCGCAGATTTCGATATCACGAAGTCGGAGCTGCTTATCTCAAACTATGACTGTAAAGATAAGTCGAACGCTTTCACGCTTCGCCCCTACGAATCGAGAGTCTATCTCATAAAGTAATTTAAAAAGTCCGCTGCCTGAAATATGACAGCGGACTTTTGCCTTTGATTTATTTAATTTTCTTTAGCTCTTACGCGCAGGGGAATTCCCATTTTGTCGGCGAGCGTCTGACATTCCGATATCTCTTCCGGACTGATAACATCGACTACCGAGAACTTGACCGTCTTGATGTATTTCTTGCATTCTTCGGCAAATCTCAGAATCTCCTCAAAAGAGTCGATGCCGAATTTCGGTCTCGATATCTCATTGTAGCGCTCTGCGTTCGGAGCGTTGAGACTTATTGAAACTGTGTCGGTGAATTCGGCGATTGCGGGGACGGTGTCCTTTTTATTAATAAGATTTCCCAGTCCGTTTGTGTTGATGCGTATTTTTATGTCGGGATATTTGCTCTTGAGGAGCCTGCCCGCGATAACAAGATTGTCAAAAGCGCAAAGCGGCTCGCCGTATCCGCAGAACGTGACCTCGGGAAAATCGGAAAAGTCGAACTCTTCGATAGCCTTTGTGATTTCTTCAGCAGTGGGATCTGTCTTGTGCCAAAGGGTGTGTGCCGAGCCGAGCCCGTCGCCGTTTGAACGGATGCAGAATGTGCATCTGCAGGGACAGCGGTTGGTTATGTTGAGATAAACCTTGCCTCTGTAAGTATAAACTATGTCAGCCAAAATGAAAGCCTCCTTATTTGAGAACCTTTTTCTTGAATCCGGCAGCGTCGAGTGCGAGACCGAAGATTACATATATAGCGGCGTTTGCGGCGACCTGTATAACATTGGGTATGACCGCCGCGAATGCGCCCCATGCGCCGAAAAGTATTCTGTCGGCGAGATAGTATCCGACGCAGGTGACTATAAGCGCGGGGATAAGCGCGATGAGATTGCGCGCGTTGATTATCTTGTCTTTCTTTGAAGTGAACGGCAAAACGATGAGCGATTTTATTATCACAGTTGCAATGACCCATATGGGTGCGGTCAGCGCGTCGGCGAGTCCTGCGCCGACTGCGGCAGCTGCTATCGCGTATGGCAGGGGCAGGAGAGATGCCGCGAGGAAAATGAACGAGTCGCCGAGGTGTATATATCCGTTACCTGTCGGAATGTGAAGAACATATGCGGTAACGACGGTTATTATAGCTGCAAAAAGTGCTGCCATAACGACATAAATGAGTTGTTTGTTTGCTTTTTTCTTTGCCATGGTTTAGCCCTCCCGGGTTTGATATTACCATTGATACTAACACCATAAAAGCTTTTTTAATTTGCCGAACGGAAATACGACAATAAAAAATCAGAAAATCGTCATAAAGCCTAAAATTTATATGAATACAGGGCATAAATCGAAAAAATTAGCACATGGTTCTGCATGCCGAGTTTATGGATTTTTTGTGAATTGTTGTGCTCGGGTGTTGAAAAGCTTGTATAATATATGATATAATATCACGATGAAAAATAAGGCTTTTGCGGAAAGGAGAATGGCTCTTGAAAAGACGGTTGTCGGCGCTGATGCTTGTGTTTTGCCTGCTTGCTCTGGCTTTTACTGGGTGCAGCGGCACGAAGATGAAATCGCCCACGGGGCTTATGCGTCCTCCGCTTTCGGCGGGCGTTGACAGCGAACTTAAAAGTGCATTTCTCTCTGCCGCGACCGGCAAAGGAAAGGCGGCGTCCGCATCCGCAATTTCTCTGATATCGCCGCTTTCGGGAGATCATCGCTCCGCATTTGTGCTTCACGATATAGATAACGACGGGGTCAACGAGGCTCTTGTGTTTTATAAGCTCGAAAGCGAGCCGTCAAAAGAGCATATGAATGTGCTCGACAATGTCAACGGCAAGTGGGTCTCGGTAAATGACTTCTCGGGTACCGGCACGGGTGTCAATTTTGTCAGCTTCGTGCAGATGACGGAAACGGGATGCCCTGCGATACTCGTATCACAGAGTCTCTATGAAAACGACGCGAGCAAAATACTTTCGGTCTATGTCTGCACCGGAAACGAAGAAAAGCTTACAGTCAAGAATGTCTGCACCGAGGTGTATTCCGTTATGGAGAACGTAGATGTTGATTCTGACGGTCTGCTTGATATATTCCTCATTCAGCAGGATCTTACAAACAACAATTCGCCGCGTTCGACTGCAAAAGTATTCAAGATGAACGCCTCGGGCACTCTTGATGAGTTCGGCACCGCAAAGCTTGACGGCGGAATCAGCAAGTATTGCTCGATTCAGACGGACAAAGTCAGTCCCTCGTCGCCGCTTAGAATATATGTCGACGCGATAAAGGGCGAAGACCAGGCGATAACCGAAGTGCTCTTCTGGAGCGCTTCAAGCAAATCGCTTGTGACCCCGATGTTCAGCCTCGACACGCAGTCTAATATGTTTACGGCGCGCTCGGAACTGCTCGCTTCGCAGGATTATGACGGAGACGGAATAATAGAAATACCGAGCCAGCGCCCGCTGATGGGCAGCCGAAAATACGAATCGCCTAAGAATATGTACGAGCAGATGAATGTTACAAGCTGGATTGAAGTGCGCTCATCGAAGGACTTTAATTTTACTGAGACGCTTGTCAACGCAAGCGATTCGTATATACTCGATTTTAAACCGCTTGAAAATATAATGGGCGAGTTCACAGTGTATTCCTACGGCAATACGCGCACATGGATATTTAAAGAATACAGCGCAAGGTACGAAACTGCCGGCGATGACCTTTTTGCCATAATCTGTACAACCAAGGACAGCGCAAACAAAAAAGGCGTGAAATCTGAAAATTATCTTATAGAGAACGATGACGGAACGGTTGTTTATTTTGAATCCCGCGAAAAAGGCGCAAAGGCAGGAATAACCGTTAAATCAATAAAGCCGTACATCAAGATATTCAAGGATAAGGAGTTGGCAGCAAAATGAAAAAAGTTCTCGTAGCCGAGGACGAGTCCTCAATCAGAGAGTTTGTGGTCATCAACCTCAAGAGAAACGGCTATGATGTTGTCGAAGCGGCGGACGGCGCTCAGGCTATTGAAAAATACAAAGCCTGCAACGGCGATATCGATGTTGCCATACTTGATATAATGATGCCGTATGTTGACGGACTTGAGGTCTGCAAGCAGCTGCGCGCAATGAACGCGAACCTCGGCATAATAATGCTGACCGCTAAGACTCAGGAGATGGACAAAGTTTCGGGACTGCTCATAGGCGCAGACGACTATGTCACAAAGCCGTTTTCGCCGTCTGAGCTTATGGCTCGCGTCGATGTGCTCTATCGCCGCGTAGAGATGAGCGCCGGGCTTGCGGACAACTCCCATGTGAATGTTATAACCTCCGGCGAGTTTGAACTCAACATGAGAAACAGGACGCTTACCAAGAACGGCATCCCGATAGAACTCACACAGGTTGAGTTCCAGATAATGGAATACTTTTTCACAAACCAAGACGCGGCGCTTTCGAGAACGGATATTCTCGAAAAAGTCTGGGGCAGTGACTACTTCGGCGAAGAGAAGATAGTCGATGTCAACATACGCAGACTGAGAATGAAAGTTGAAGACAATCCGTCCGCACCCAAGCATCTGCTGACGATGTGGGGCGTCGGATACAAATGGATAGCTTGAATTAATTAAAAAAATACGAGAGGAGGCAGGCAAAGTGAAAAAAATCGACGGCATAACAAAACGATGGCTGAAAGATATATTCAGCGTCATTTTGGTGCTCGTGCTCTCCGTTTCGGTCGCGGCCTGTCTCTTTATAAGGACTTATTATTATACATCGATAAAAAATGTGCTCGAGACTAACTCTGGCGAGCTTATAACCACTTTCTTCAATATTTACGGCGCAAACAGCGAAGACGGGTTTGCGATTGCGGGCAGAGAGTTTATCGAAAACTGCGGTATGCTCGATTTAATGGAGATATGGATAATCGACAACAGCGGAAATGTGCTCCTGTCATCGAGCGGATTTGAAGTCTCGCCTCAGCAGAATATGCCGGATTTTATCGAGGCGATGAATTCGGCTTCCGGCAAGGCAACCTGGGTCGGAAAGCTCAGCACCGGCGAAAAGATAATGGCAATGACCGAGTCGGTCATGAACACCGATGGCACGGCTGCGGGCGCTATAAGATATATTGTCTCCCTCGAAGATGTCGATTCACAGATAGGCTTCTCGTGTCTTATAATCGGACTGATAGCCGCGGTTATTATTGCCGTATCAACTATACTCGGGCTTGTGTTTACCCGTTCTATAGTGAGACCGCTGAGAAATATCGGCAATGTTGCGGGTAAGGTCGCGGACGGCGACCTCAGCGCCCGAATCGAAAACTACAAATACGATGATGAAATAGGTGAGCTCTGCGGCAAGATAAATAATATGATTGATGAACTCAACGATGCCGACAGGCTCAAAAATGACTTTATCTCGACCATATCGCACGAGCTCCGCACTCCGCTTACTTCCATAAAAGGCTGGGGCGAAACGCTTATGCAGGTAGGCGATACCGATCCCGCGCTGACAAAACGCGGCATGAGCGTTATAATCAGCGAGGCGTCGCGCCTCTCAGGCATGGTTGAAGAGCTGCTTGATTTCTCGAAGATTCAGAGCAACCGCATGAATCTCCAGCTCAAGAAGATAGATGTTCTTGCCGAACTCGATGAGACGGTGTTTACATTCAGAGAGCGCGCTATAAAAGAGGGCATAGAGATAATATACAACGCTCCCGAGCTGCCCGCGCCGATGGAGGCGGACGAAGACAGAATACGCCAGGTGTTCATCAATATTTTTGACAACGCCATCAAATATAACTATCACGGCGGCAGAGTAATAGTGCTCGCCCAGATAACCAGCCCGACCGTGCTTGAAATATCCATAAGTGATACGGGCAGGGGCATATCTCCGGAAAATCTTCCGCGAGTAAAAGAAAAGTTCTATAAAACGGACAATACCGTTGCGGGTTCGGGAATCGGACTTGCCGTAGCGGATGAAATAGTCAAACTCCACGGCGGAACCCTCAATATCGACAGTATTCTCAACGAGGGAACCACCGTAACGATAACGCTGCCGATAGAAGCAGTGACCTACACAGACGAAAAGGAAGTACACGATGAAGAAGCAAAAAACTCAAACTAAATACGGATCCGTCGGCGGTCAGGCGCTGATGGAGGGCATAATGATGAATGGTCCCGAGGGCAAGGCGATGGCGCTCAGAATGCCCGACGGAAGTATCTCGGTCGAGAAAAAGACATTCACTTCAATTAAAGATAAAAATAAATTCTTCGCTCTGCCGATGATACGCGGCATAGTCAACTTTGTCGAAGCTCTTATTTTCGGCTACAAATGCCTCATGGAATCCGCCGAAAAGACCGGAATGGATCTCGGCGAGGAAGAGGAAAATATGTCGAAGCTTGATCGATGGATAACCGATCACTTCGGCGAAAAGATGATGAATGTCATCGGCGCGATATCAATGGTGCTCGGCTTCGCGCTTGCGTTTGCGCTGTTTGTTTGGATGCCGTCGTTCCTGTTTGATTTGATAAACAAATGGACGGGCGAGCATATCTCAATGCTCCGCACCATATTTGAAGGTCTGCTTCGAATAATCATATTTGTTGTATATATGGTGGCAGTTTCCAAGATGAAAGAGATAAAGCGCGTCTACATGTATCACGGCGCAGAACATAAGTCGATATTCTGCTATGAGAGCGGCGAAGAGATGACGGTCGAAAATGTCAGAAAACAGAGCCGTTTTCATCCGCGCTGCGGCACGAGCTTTATCTTTGTTATGATAATACTCAGCATTTTAGTTTCGTCTTTAGTGGCGTTGGCTTTCCCGGCTCTTACGCATATTCGCCCTGTGTGGATCTGCGTCAAGGTGCTCATAATGCCGATAGTTATGGGACTTGGCTATGAATTCATCAGATACGCCGGCAGGCACGACAATCTTTTTGTCAAGATACTTTCGGCTCCCGGACTTTGGATGCAGCGCATAACCACTGCAGAACCCGACGACAGCATGATAGAGGTCGGAATAGCGGCGATAAACGCAGTTGTTCCTCACCAGGAGGAGAAAAAAGAGAATATCGAAGAAGTCGGCGAGACCGAAAACATATCCGAAGAGAACGGAGAAGAAAACTGATATAGCTTTCTTGAAACATTCTGAAAGGGGATATAAGCCATGACAGCTGAACAGGTACTCAGAACGGCGGCGGAGAAGCTCAGGGCGGCGCAGATAGAAAATGCATCATTTGACGCATCCTGTCTTGTTGAAAATATCACCGGGCTTTCGCGCACAAAAATAATGCTCTGCGACGATGATATTGCCGATGAGCAGGCTGAACTTGTTGAGCGTGCGGTTTTGCGCCGTATATCCGGCGAACCGCTTCAGTATATCCTCGGCGAATGGGACTTCTTCGGCAGAACGTTTGAAGTCGGCGAGGGCGTGCTCGTTCCGCGCCCCGAGACGGAATTGCTTGTCGAGCTGGCGCTTGAGAAGCTTCGCAATGTCAGATATCCGGTGGTGTTCGATCTCTGCGCCGGAAGCGGATGCGTCGGGCTTACGATTGCCGCCGAGCGGCCGGATGCCCACGTGTGGCTTTTTGAAAAATACGACGAAGCTTTTCATTATCTCAAGCGCAATATCGAAAAACTCGGTCTTACAAATGTGCAGGCGGTTCAGTATGATATAACTCTCGGTTACGACGACAAAATCTCCGAAACGCCCGATCTTATAGTTTCAAATCCGCCGTATCTCAGAACGGACGAACTCAGCGGGCTTTCAACAGAAGTTATGCACGAGCCCGCCACCGCGCTTGACGGCGGAGCAGACGGCATCGACTTCTACCGTATAATTGCTTCACGCTGGCTGCCGAATGTCAATAAACACGGCGGAACAATCTTTGAATGCGACCCGTCGCAGACGCTTAAAATTGCAGATATTTTAATGCCGTATGCGATGCGGGTGAAAATAGTGACGGATATATTCGGGCTTCAGCGGGCGGTCTTCGCTGACATATTCTGAAGCGGAAAGGAATTTAACCAATGATCTTATCTCTCCTGAGAAACGGATTTTCAATAGATGTGCTTATAGGCTTGTGCGCGAGTGCGTTTGTTGTGTTCTGCACAATGCCGATACATGAGTATGCCCATGCACTTGTCGCGACAAAGCTCGGCGACGACACTCCGAGGCTCAGCGGGCGACTGACCCTCAATCCCATGGCTCATATTGATATTCTCGGCGCCGCGATGATATTGCTCGTCGGCTTCGGCTATGCCAAGGCTGTGCCTGTGAATCCGCGCAATTTCAAGAATCCCAAGGCGGGTATGGCACTGACGGCGGCGGCAGGTCCGATTTCGAATCTTTTAATGTCGATTATCTTTATCCTGCTGTCGAATGTCGCGTTCATTGTCTATTGCAATACGAACGACTCTATCGTTGCGAAAGTAACCTTTCTGTTCTTTTTCTATGCCGCGATGATAAATATCAGCCTGGCGGTTTTCAATCTTATTCCGATTCCGCCGCTTGACGGCTCGCGTATAATCGGACTCTTTATTCCGAACAAAGTATATTATCAAATAATGAAATATGAGCGCTATATCATAATGGTCGTATTTCTTCTGCTTGCGTTTGGTTGGCTCTCGACCCCGCTGTCGTGGCTTACCGATAAAGTGCTCTACGGCATATCGTGGCTCGTTTCAAAGCCGTTCGGCGAATACGGCGACATGTTCATGCAGATAGTTTCATCCGCAATGTGAGGTTTTTATGGAGACTCTTTCTTATAAAATTGAATCTTTCGAGGGCCCGATGGATCTCCTTCTGCACCTCATCAGCAAGCATAAAGTCAGGATCGAAGATGTGCCGATAATGGATCTAATCAATCAGTATCTTGATTATATGAAAAAACTTAAAGAAGAAAATCTCGAAGTCGCGAGCGAATTCCTTGAAATGGCGGCACGTTTGGTGTATATTAAGACTGTGTCGCTTCTTCCCGTCCACGAGGAGGCGGACAGGCTCGCAGAAGAGCTCCGCGGCGAATTAACTGAGTACCGAGACTGCCAGCTTATGGCGGGCAAGCTTGCGGAGCAGGCGAACGGATTCAACTTCTTTTCGCGCAATCCGCAGGAAATCGATGTCGATATGACATATACGAGGCTTCACGAGCCGTCCGAGCTTTACAAGGCCTATATGGCGGCAGTCGGAAAGGGCAAGCGAAAATTGCCGCCGCCCGTTGAAGCTTTTTCGGGAATAATCGCAAGAAAGATAGTTTCCGTCTCGTCGAGGTTTTCTTACATACTCAGAAAGCTTGGCAGAAACAAAAAACAGAAATTCATATCTTTCTTTGAGCGTTCAACTTCGCGCTCGGAGATGGTCGCAACCTTTATGGCGATGCTCGCGCTCGTCAAGTCGAAAAAGGTTGAGATAAACGGTGACGGAAGCGATGCCGAAGTCACTTTGATAACGGACAGACGATGAGATTTTGAGGGGAGAATCAGCTTGACATTCAATCAGATGCGCGCCGCGGCGGAGGCTATACTTTTTGCGGCGGGCGAGCCGGTAGAAACGGCTAAAATAGCTCAGGCTCTCGATATAGAGATAGAGGATGCCGAAACCGTGCTGCGCTCCTGCGCCGAACAGCTCGACGAGCGTGAGAGCGGCGTATGCCTTTTGAAGCTCGGCGAAAGATATCAGCTGTGCACGCGCCAGGAATATGCAGAGAACATCAGAAGCGTGCTCGATATGAAGCGCAATGTTCCGCTTTCTTCGGCGGCGTTTGAGGTGCTTGCGGTTGTGGCTTATAATCAGCCCGTCACCAAAGCGTATGTTGAACAGGTGCGCGGAGTGGATTGCTCGGGAGTTATATCTACATTGTGCCAAAAAGGTCTTGTCGAAGAAAAAGGCAGACTTGATCTTCCCGGCAGACCGCTGCTTTACGGTACTACCCCGGAGTTTCTCAAGTGCTTCTGCATCGAATCTCTCTCCGAGCTGCCGGAACTTCCGGAGCGCGAAGAGAAAGAGCCGGAGTCGGAAAAAGAAGAAGCCAAGACTTTTGAAGTCCCGGCGGAGGACAGCGCCGCACAGCCAGTCCAGCCGGAACCCGAAGAAGATGACGAGGACTTCGATTTTGACGAGTTCGATGTCGACGCCGGCGAGCTCGAAAATATGTATGAATGATCAGGAGGTGTTAGTTTGACAGCTCTTTACATAATATTGGGCATTATCGCGCTTATAGTTATCCTGTTTTCGATAAAAGTCAGCGTGACTGCCGAATATGCCGATTCGTTTTCTCTCGATGTGCAGTGGCTTTTTATAAAGCTGCATATCTTCCCGCAGACTGAGGAACAGAAAGCGAAGAGAGAGGCAAAAAAGGCAAAGAAAGAAGAAAAAAAGAAGAAAAAGAAAAAGCCCGAAAAAGAGAAGCCTGAGGAAGAAAAGAAAGAGAAGGACAAACCCTCCGAACCCAAGAAAAACATCTTCAAAGAGTTCTATGAGAACCAGGGCTTCGGCGCAACGGTTGAACTCATTCAGACCGCGGCGGCTCAGCTCGGCGGCTTTATGGGCAGCATATACAGAGCCTTTGTCATAGAAAATCTGAAGCTCCTTTTGAAAGTCAGCTCTGGAGACGATGCGGCTCAGAATGCCATAAAATACGGCAAAGTGTGTTCGGCGGTCTATCCTTCAATGGGCTTTATATGCTCGAATATGAAGGTCAAAAAATATGAGGTGAATGTTGTTCCCGACTTCATCTCACAGGAGAACAAAGCTCAGTTTGCGCTCTCGCTCTCCGTCAGACCTATAAAGCTTACGAATGCGGCGGTTGTTCTTGCGTTCAGGCTTTTGTTCAAAGTGCTTTTAAAACTGCTTAAAGGCAGTAAAAAGAAAAATAAATCTGTTTGAAATCCAATGAAAGGCGGACTTAAAAATGAAAGAACAGTCAGCATCCGGAATTCTCGGAACTTCAATCGAAAAGATAAAGGATCTTGTTGATGTCAGCACGATCATCGGCGATCCCATGGATCTGGGCGACGGCATAAAGATCATTCCCGTCTCTAAGGTATCCTATGGTTTTGCATCGGGCGGCTCGGATTTCCCGTCGAAGTCGAACGCCGAGCTCTTCGGCGGCGGCGGCGGAGCAGGCATCACCATCACTCCTATTGCATTCATCGTTGTCAACAACGGCGAGGTCAGCATCAAACATATCTCGACCGAGGAAGGCTCTATCGAGAGAACCATCGGCATGATCCCCGACGTTGTCAACAGCGTCACAGATGTTGTCAACAAGTTTGTTGACGGCAAGGGCAAGAAGACCGAGGAGAACCTCGAAGGATTATATTGATTTTTTTCCTGCACACCGCATATTCATTATCAGTAACGGATGATGAATGGCGGTGTGTTTGGTGAATTTAAGACCGGTTGCTTTTGTGACTGCTGTTTTTACGGTGGTCTGTTTTGTATTGTCCGGGCTGACGGTATTTGCCCAGCCGGATGTTTCGGCTTCGTGCGCGGCTCTTATGGTCGCCGAGACGGGCGAGCTTATTTACGGCAAGAATGAGCATGACAGGCGCTCCATGGCGAGCACAACGAAGATAATGACCTCGCTTCTCGCAATAGAAGCACTGACCCCGCAGAGGAAGATAACTGTCAGCGCTGATATGCTGAATGTCGAGGGCACTTCGATGGGACTTCTGCCCGGAGATACAGTCACTCTTGAAGGTCTTGTCTACGGAATGCTTTTGCAGTCCGGCAACGATGCTGCGAATGTTACCGCGATAACGCTCGGAGGCAGTGTTGAAAATTTCGTCTCGATGATGAACAAGCGCGCTGGGGAAATCGGTATGAATGATACGCATTTCGAGACTCCGTCCGGGCTTGATTCAAAAGAACACTATTCGACAGCATATGACATGGCTCTGCTCGGGTGTACCGCTATCAAAAATCCGGAATTTGCCGCTGTTTGCTCGCAAAAAAGTGCCGTTGTGTGCTACGGCAATCCGCCGTATCGCCGAACGCTCACAAATCATAACCGTCTATTGCGTATATACGATGACGCAGTCGGTATAAAAACCGGATTCACCAAGAAGAGCGGACGGTGCCTTGTCTCTGCGGCGCGGCGTGACGGAGTTACGCTTGTTGCCGTGACGCTCAATGCGCCGGACGACTGGAACGACCATTCAAAAATGCTTGAATACGGCTTTTCGGTTGTTGAACGGCATGAAGCGGACACTGATATGTCCGCAGTTTCATTAAAAATTGCGGGCGGGGAAAATGAAAGTGTGCCATTGAAACTTTCAAGACCGCTACAATATATCTCGCGAAAAGGAAAAACTGCGAGGACAGAGCAGAAAATAAGCCTGAAAAAATTTGAATATGCACCGATAGAAGAAAATACAGTGGTTGGCTCGGTTGAACTTATAATAGACGGAAATGTAGTTGACCGGGCGGAAATTCTGACGGCGGGCGGGGTTCAGGTGCAAAAGACTGTTCCCAAAGAGCCCCAAAAAGAAAAAAGCCGAATAAAAAAGCTAATTGAAAAAATAAAGAACATTCTCAGAAATTGGATGTGAATCATTTGTCAGATGACAGAATAAGACTTCAGAAATATATGTCCGAATGCGGCGTTGCGTCGCGCAGAAAATCGGAGGAGCTTATTGCAAAAGGCGCTGTTAAAGTTAACGGCACTGTTGCGAAGATAGGCGATTCGGTTGATCCGAAGCGCGATATAATAACGCTCAACGGCAAAAAAATAGAAAATAAAACGGTTGCAAAATATATTATGCTCCACAAGCCGCGCGGCTTTGTCACGACTATGAGTGATGAGCTTGGGCGCAGATGCGTGGCGTCGCTTGTCGAGGATGTCGGCGAGAGAGTTTATCCGATAGGCAGACTCGACAGAAACTCCGAGGGCTTGCTTTTGCTGACTAATGACGGAGAATTTGCAAACGCCGTAATGCACCCGTCAAAGCATGTCGCGAAGGTCTACAGAGTCACCATAAGACCGGACATATCCGACGAGCAGATAGCTGCCATGAGCGATGGAATGATGATCGACGGCAGAATGACCGCTCCGGCGCAGGTGACGGTGCTCGAAAAGCGAGACGACAGAGCAGTTATAGAAATAGTTCTCTTCGAGGGCAGAAACAGGCAGATAAGAAGAATGTGCGAGGAGCTTGGAATCGAGGTCGCGCGCCTCAAGAGAACCGCGATAGCCGGCGTCAAGCTCGGCATGCTCCCGCAGGGCAAGTGGCGCGAGCTGACACCGCAGGAGGTTTCGCATATTCTCTCGGCTGCCGGCGCAAAGGCGAACAAAAAGGAGAAAAGAAGATAAAATGCTTGAATTCAAGCCGTTTGATATAGATGACAAAACTCACGGATACCGCGCGGAGGAAAACGGAGAGAATATCGGCGAATGTATATTCTCGCTCGGCGGAACCTATGCTGAAATCCTGAGCGTGAAAACCCGTGACGGGGACAGGCTCGTTGCAGAGGGACTTGTGCGCAGTGCGCTGAATTTTGCCGCCAACCGCAGCGCTTATATGGCACGCGCGGATGTGGACAGAGTTGAAAAAGAACCGTTTGTAACTCTCGGTTTTGAAGAGAAAAACGGCTTTTATGAGTCTGATATACCGTCCGCTCTTACGGGAAGCTGCGGCCACTGCGCCAAATAACCCTTTTTATGCGCCTCACATATTGACAAACGTATGCTTAAACTGATAAAATAAAATGATTTAAAAGACCGACGAAAAGGAGTCCTTCCGATGATAAAAAGCATGACCGGATACGGACGGGCAACAGGCTCGTTCGACGGAATGGATATAACTCTTGAACTCAAGAGCGTAAATCACAGATACTTTGAATTTTCATCGCGTGTACCCAGAAATTTCGGCTTCCTTGATGAAAAGCTCAAGAGCTTTTTCCAGGGAAAAATATCAAGAGGCAAGGTCGAGTGCTATGTTCAGATAGACACGGCGGGCGAAGAATCGGCTGTCGTCAAGCTCAACAGCGCGCTCGCAAAGGGATATCTTGCAGCTTATAAAGAGCTTTCCGAGACCTGCGGGATCGAGAATGACATAAAAGTATCAGACCTTGCGAGAGTGAATGATATCTTCACCGTCTCGAAAGAACCCGAAGATGAAGAAAAGATTTGCGCCGATGTTCTCAGCGTTGCGGCAGAAGCACTCGAAAGATTTATCGCCATGCGTGCTGTCGAGGGCGGAAAGCTCAAGGATGATGTCACTTCGCGCCTTGATTTCATAATCGACAAGGTCGCGTTTATCGAAGAGCGTTCTCCGCAGACCGTAAAAGAATATAACGAAAAGCTCCTCACGAGAATGCGTGAAGTTCTCGGCGATGTCCATGTGGACGAGCAGCGCCTGCTGACCGAGGCGGCGATATATGCCGACAAGGTCGCTGTGGCGGAGGAGACGGTTCGTCTGCGCAGTCATATTGATCAGTTCAAGAAGCTCTTTGAAGAGGATGGCGGCGCCATCGGCAGAAAGATGGATTTCCTTGTTCAGGAGATAAACAGAGAGATAAACACTATCGGTTCAAAGGCTCAGGATATTGAGATAGCGCGCTGCGTTGTCGATGTCAAGGCTGAGATCGAGAAGATCAGAGAACAGATACAGAATATCGAATAACTGCGGAGGTATTATCATAATGAAGCTGATAAACATTGGCTTTGGCAATATGGTCAACGCTAATCGTCTTGTGGCTATAGTCAGCCCCGAATCAGCCCCGATAAAGAGGATAATTCAGGACTGCAAGGAGAGGGGAACCCTTATCGATGCGACCCACGGCAGACGCACACGCGCTGTTATAATAACCGACAGCGACCATGTTATTCTTACTTATCTGCAGAGCGAGACAGTAGCAAACCGCCTCAACAATGACGGCGATGAGCTTGATATTGAGGAGGAAGAAAGCGATGAATAATAACAACAACGGTCTTCTGGTCATTCTTTCCGGCCCGTCGGGCTCCGGCAAGGATACCATTCTGACCGAGCTTACCAAGCGCGACATGAACATCAAAGTGTCCACTTCCATGACAACGCGCAAAAAGCGCGAGTGGGAGGTTGACGGAATACATTATTATTTCGTTGACAAGGATTATTTCATGCGCAAGATAGATGAGGGACAGGTTCTTGAATATGCACAGTATGGCATAAATTATTACGGAACTCCCAAAGCTCCTGTTGACGAGCTTCTTGCCCAGGGCAGAACCGTGTTCCTCAAAATCGAGGTTCAGGGTGCGGAGAAAATCCGCAAGCTCTATCCCGAAGCCGTCAGCATCTTCCTTATGCCTCCGTCAATGGCAGCACTCGAAGAGAGACTTCGCTGCCGCGAGAGCGAGGACGAGGAAGATATACAGCGCCGCCTTACCATCGCAGTTGACGAGATAAAGCGCGCCGTTGAATATGACTACATAGTCATCAACGACATAGTTTCATATGCCGTGAGTGATATATGCACTATTCTTGATGCGGAAAAGCAGAAAACTTTCCGCTGCAAAAACATTATAAG
>JBNMIN010000038.1:0-19066 GCA_050873305.1 Oscillospiraceae bacterium | reverse complement strand
CCGCAATGCTCTTCGCGAGCTCATCCATGTGCGAGAAGTCCATGGCGGAGATATATATGCTCTCGAGGTCGTCGTGGATACTCTTTGCGCTCTCGAGTGAGGCTATTGCCTCGCCGATAAACTCGCCGTAGGCTTTTTTGGTGAAGTTCAGCCGCGACATATGTCGGCGCAGCGCGGTGCGGTTGGTGAAGCGCGATGAGTTTATCTTCACCGCGCCGTCAAACTCCGCGGGGTGCAGCTTGTTTGAGGTCACGAAGCCGAGCGACAAACCGGGGATGAGCAGATGCTCGGGCTCGCCGTCCGGGGAAAGGGGAGACGGGCTCGTGATTATGTCGTGTCCGCCGGAGAGGGCATATCCGCGAAGCAGGGACAGCATGGCGACGGAGCTCGCGATGTTGTCGTCCTCGATGATATATATGCGCTCGCAGAGCTGTCTTACGGTTTCGCCGAAGAATGTTATTCCGTCCGGCGTGACGGCGGATATTATCCTGTGACTCTCTTCTCCGATTCGCCCGGTCGGCTTGCCGAACTCGCGCGACGCAATGCGCGAAGCCGCGCGCTTGATTTTTGCCGTGTCCGTGCAGCCGAGCGCCAGGCGCAGTATATCCTCGCGCAGCAGAGCGGAGGCTTCGAGAAAACGCCTGCATCTGCGGTGGCACGCGGCGTTTTCGTCGGTCAGCGCGATGACCTCATCCGCGCGCGAACGCAGAATATCTTTATTCCAGAACCTGCCAAGGTCAACTGTCTCCTGCGCGGCGCCCGGATATTTCGGCTCGAGCGTGTGCGGAGAAGTACCGTCTGCTATCCAGCAGTTGAGCGCGGGCGCATATACGCCGTCGAGCGAAGCGGGGTCGGATGAGCAGTATATCAGCTCCGTCTCTATCCCCGCGTCTGTCAGGGCGGAGTTTATCCGTTTCATCAGGCTTGATTTGCCCGTGCCCGGACCGCCCTTTATTATATATGTATACCCGCCCGAATGAGTCGGACAAAGCTCGCCGAAAAATGAGTGAAACCCCTCGGGCGAGCTGCACCCGAGAAAATAGCTGATGTTACCCATAATACGCCTCCCGAAAAGTCATATTACAGAGTATTCACCGCCCGCTTGTCAGGTTACGGAAAAATATCAGCTGTAGTAGTATACTATTTCGGTTCCTTTATAGAGGGTATCTTTGCGGGTCTCATATGTGTTTTCGTCAACGCTTTCGACCGCATATCCGCTGCCTGATTTCCAGTCCTTAATGACATTGTTCAAATACAGGTCTGCGCCGCTGCTGACATAATATACGGCGGGATAACCCGATTCGAGGGAGCCGGTGGTGTTATAGGCGTGTACGCTGTCTATATGTATAAGCTTGCCATCACAGTAACGGTATTTTCCCGCCGCGTCATATATTCCGCCGTCGTTCGAGTCGATGACAAAATAGTAGTTTTTATCAGCGCCCTGAAGAAGAGTTATATGATCGGAATATCTTACCGGGCAGGTGGATTGAAATTCATATGCGCAAAAGACCGTAGTTCCCTTTATGTCGAGAATGTACGGAAAGCTGTACTGAAGCCCGCCCCGTTGATAGCTCAGGCAAATAAACAGCTCAAGCCTGCCGTCGCCGTCGAGGTCATAGTAATATTTTCCGCACTTGAAGTTGTTGTAATCATACTCATATTCGCTCGCGGTTTCAACGCGGCGTGAAACGGAGGTCTGCCACGACTTGGTTTTCAGAAAAGCTTCATACAGCGCGCGGTCATCGACTGTATTTTTGACGGTTTCCGAATTTGTCTTTTGCGTTGTATCATTTACAGTAGTTTGTGCGTTGCCGACCGAATTGCTTTCGGAATTTTCGCCGACATATTCCGAACTTTGTGCGCTGTCAGGTTCGTCGGCGGGCAGATCGGAGCCGCCGGAGTTACAGGCCGCCATGGCGAGCATCGCACACACGACGCACACCGCTGCAAATATTTTTGCGATTTTTTCGTTCATTGTCATTCTCCTTTCATATGAGCTAAATTATAACACACTTTTCCAAAAAATAAATAAGAGCGGTATGAAAGACATGTTTTATGGAACGAACGGCAACATTTGCCGAAAGTGAACCCGACGGCAAGCGCTTATATTGACAAACGAAGCTAAAAAAGGTAAAATATCACGAGTGATTCAGGCGCAGTTGGGCGAGGAGGAATGCCGCCGCCTGGGGCGGAAGAAGGCATTGCTCCGAGGTGAAGAAACAAGGAACGGAGCGAGCGCGCCATCGTCCTCGGCAGCTCCATATCATTCGTTTCCGCCTTTGGCGAAAACTCATTCATTGCGCGCCTCGTCCTCTCCCCAAAAAGGCAAGCCTTTTTGGGATCCCTGTATTATGCGACTATGTTTCTGAGGGAAGCGCCGCGGACGGATAGCAGAAAGATAATAAGCAGGGAATAAACTAAAAATAAATATAACCGGGTGTGGCGCAGTTGGTAGCGCGGGTGGTTTGGGACCATCAGGCCGCAGGTTCGAACCCTGTCACTCGGACCAAACAGCCCCTCTGGCCATTGGCTTAGAGGGGATATGTTTTTTCTCCGGATTTCCGTTACATCCGTTTCTATCTTTGTGCATAGAGCAGGATTACACTTGCTCTGATTTTTGCCGCATCTGTCTTCGTCATACTCCAAGAACTGTTACGCAACCGTACTTTTTCAATGTTTCTGTCATCCACACATCCATTTCATCGATGATTTCCCGTGTTGCGACGCAATATCTTGCAGAGGCTTTTTTAATCTCTTCCCATTGTTTTATGTTAATTTCGCATCTGCATGTAAACATATCGAATTCCGGTATGATTTCGGAAAACAAATCTTCTATATCCAGGAAATAAAAATGGTCATCCCAAAGATACATGGAGTCTTTTCTATGGTATTCATCTGTGACTCTCCCTTTTTGAAACTCGATATCGCAGGTTGAATTTCCGCGTTCAAAATCATCGAAAAAGTAATGTCCATTCGTTTTGTAGTCCCACCCCATGATAAGACCTCCATTTTAAAAAGAATATCATATTTCAATCCCCAAAAACTGCGCAGGCGATGTTTTTCATAAGCGTATTTCCTTTCAGTGTGGTATGAATAAATTGTTCCCGATTCATAATGGCTCTGTCTACCATTGCGAGCAATGCAGATCCAACGGACAATCAAATTCTAAGTCAACAGGTTTATCAATAAAATCAATGCGATTATAATTGATAATTTATTATCATATCATATTTCGTTCCGAACATCAACTTTTGACCGAGAATTGCAATATATTCATCGGTAACTCGCCAAATCTCACTTGTCGCATTACACGGCCATTGCAGGCTTTTGTGTTGCCGGCACGCTTAGCGAATCAATAAGGTCGAGAACATTTCTGATTGCCCGTTTGCGCTCGTATTTCTTGATCTTTCTTTGGGTGCTTTTATATCTTTTGGTACCCTTTATCGGCGGAGGGGATTCCTTCTTTGGCGTGTGTGCCGGATTGAGCCTACGATAATAATCATGACCGACAATGTATTCAAGATATTCGGCGATGCTGTTTTTGCGGATATCTCCTTGAAAGTGGTAGCCACAGACCTCGCTGAGACCGTCCCTGCTTGTTTTGAAGCTGTTTTTGTGATAAAGAGCAATTTCGTTGCTTTTGTCAAGTATGATTTGCCATTCGCTCATATTTGACTCCACAAAGATACGCTTGCCGCCGATGCGAACGGCCAATCCGTTTTTTTTGCAAAAATCAAGTATCTGCTTACGTTCTTTTCTATAGCACTTTAAGAGCGGGCTGCAATGCTTGCAAAGCCGATAGCCTTGCACATATGCTTCCGGCAATGTTTCGAACCATCCGATATCGTCGGCATCGGTCTTGTTTATATGGAAGCATTCAGCCGTATGGATAATCTTTTCTCTGCTTTTTTTGCTGCAGTAATACACTTGATAACCTTCTTTCTTTATCTGTTACTTATATTATAAAGCAAGAAGTGTCCAATAAGACGGACTTTGCAGGCTCTCTATATGTCCTGGACAAAAATCTCAATAGCAAACCCCGCTGTGCCAAAAAATGCATAGCGGGGAATATTTTTATATCGTTGATTTATCCGAATGGACACGCTGTGAGCTTCATTCCACCCACTTAGCAACTGCATCTGCCGTCAGATTTATCTGCCGGGCGTTGTCTATTGTCGGGGTGCCGTCGCCGTCCTGATTGCCGTAAACGCCGAAATATGCGTGGCATCCGCCGTCGATTATATATTCGGTAAGCTCCGGGAGGTTGCTGCGGTACTGCTCATATTTTCCGCGGTTGAGCACTCCATCGTTGCTGCCGTAAATCGACAGTGTCTTTATATTTTCGTTTGAGAGGTCGGCGGTCGAATATGCGGCGAGGAGCAGCAGTCCTTTAAAATCATTCGGGTGTTTTTCGAGATACGACGCCGCCATCGAGCCGCCGAGGGAGTGGCCGCCTATGTACCAGTCGGTGATTTCGGGGAACATCTCCCGTATGCCGTCTGCGGCGTTGACATCGAATACCGCGAGATTAAACGGCATCTTGACGAGCACGCACAGTATTCCCTTTTGGACGAGCGACTCCATGAGAGGCAGATATGCCGTGTATTCGACCTTGCCTCCGGGATAGAATATCAGTCCCTTTGTCGCATTTTCGCTTTTGCAGACTATATTGCCGTTGTCGAGTTTGATTGTCTCGGGCAGGGGAGTGCCGTCCTGAAGCCCGAATGATTCGCCCGCGGGCGTTATCGCGTGATAGTAGTCGCCGAGATAGACGGCGCACGCGCCGAAAAGCAGCGCAATGACCGCGATTATCGAAACGATGCAAATTATTATCTTCCGCTTTTTGCTGCCTGTCTTTGCCATGACAATACCTCCGTCGGTTTCTGAGTCGATTATATCACACCGAATCTCTAAAAGCCAAGAGAAAAAATCTGTTGCAGTTTTTCCCGTCCTCGGTTATGATATTAGCGTAAAGGAGTGCTGTTATGTTTTCGGAAAAATTTATCTGTGCGGGCTATGACTATACAACCTATACGTTCCATGTCCCCGCGCCTTATTTCAGAAAGACTTTTGAGATAGACGGCGAAGTCAAAAAGAGTGTTATTACGCTGACGGGACTCGGATTTTATGAACTCTATGTCAACGGGCAGAGGCTGACAAAAGGCATTTTGGCACCGTATATCTCGAACCCCGATGATATTGTCTATTACGACGAGTATGATATAACCGAGTGTCTCGTGCCGGGCAAAAATGTTCTCGGCATCATGCTCGGCAACGGAATGCAGAACGCGCCGGGCGGTCAGATCTGGGACTTTGATATCGCTCCGTTCAGGGGGGCGCCGCACACGGCTTTCTGCGTTTCAACGGAATATATTGACGGTAAGATAAATACTTTCGAGGCTGACGGCTCGGTCAAAACCGCGCCCTCCCCGGTCATTTTCGATGACCTGCGCTGCGGGTGCTACTATGATGCGCGCCTTGAAATTCCCGGCTGGTTCGAGCCGGATTTTGACGACGGCGCGTGGGAAAACGCTCTGCCTGCGGAGACCCCGCGCGGCGAAAAGCGCCTGTGCGAGGCGGAGCCGATAGCGCCCGTGCGCGAGATAAAGCCGGTTCTGATAAGAAAATGCAGGCTCAAGGAATACATAACCCGCGGCGACGTTGTCAAAGAGGCGAAAAAAATCGCGAGCGACGAGCGCGACGGATTTTTATATGACTTTGGCGTGAACTCGGCGGGCACCGTAAAGCTCAGGGTAAGCGGCGAGCGCGGGCGGCAAATCGATTTGCAGTTCGGCGAATATTTTGCGCCCGACGGCGAGCCGGACACGAGCAACATCTGCTTCTATCCCGCCGGATATTCCCAGCGCGATGTGTATATACTTAAAGGCGAGGGCGAAGAGACTTTTGAGCCCGTGTTCACCTATCACGGCTTCAGATACTGCGTGGTGCTCGGCATAACCGAGCAGGAGGCGACCGCCGATCTTCTGACTTTTGTTGTGCAGAACTCGGCTCTGCGCGAGATCGGCTCGTTCGTCTGCTCCGATGAGATGACGAATAAACTTCAGGCGATGACGAGAAACTCCGATCTCTCGAATTTCTATTATTTCCCGACCGACTGCCCGCACCGCGAGAAAAACGGCTGGACGGGCGACGCCGCTCTCTCCGCCGAACACATATTGATGAATCTCGATGCCGTCAACAGCTACCGCGAGTGGCTTCGCAATATCCGCGCCGCTCAGCGTGCGGACGGTGCGCTGCCCGGCATAGTGCCGACGGGCGGCTGGGGCTTCGAGTGGGGCAACGGTCCCGCGTGGGATGCTGCGCTGACATATATTCCGTATTTCTGCTATGTCCTGCGCGGAGACAGAAAAATAATCGAAGAGAACGCGACGGCGATATTCCGCTACTGCGAGTATATCTCGCGCCGCCGCGACGAGCGCGGGCTTGTAGCGATTGGGCTGGGCGACTGGTGTCCGGTGACGAGAGTCAAATCTCCGCTCGAATTTACGGACAGCGTGACCTGCATGAGTGTTCTCAAGAAAGCCGCCTATATTTTCTCGCAGCTCGGACTTTCGCTCGAACGCGAATTCTGCGAAAAGCTCTATAATGATATAAGAGACGCAGTCAGACGGCATCTGATAGACTTCGGCACCATGACCGCGATAGGCTCCTGCCAGACCTCGCAGGCGATGGCGATATATTACGATGTGTTCACTCCCGGCGAAAAGCCCGAGGCGTTCAAACGCCTTCTTGAGATAATCAAACGGCGCGGCGACCATGTAGACGCGGGCATACTCGGCATGCGCGTGCTGTTCAGGGTGCTCTCCGACTTCGGCGAAGCCGATTTGGCTTTTAAGATGATAACCCGCCCGGACTACCCGTCCTACGGCAATTTCGTTGAGCGCGGGCTCACGGCTTTGCCCGAGGATTTTTTGCGCGAGGAGGACAGACCCAATTCGCAAAACCACCATATGTTCGGCGATATTTCCGCGTGGTTCATTGAATATATCGGCGGCATCCGCGTCAATCCTTTCCTTGCCGACCCGTCGGAGGTCGAGATATCGCCCGTGTTTATTGAAAAGCTCGACAGCGCCGAGGCTTCGTATGAGACGGTCGGCGGCAAGGTGAGCGTCAAGTGGCGCAGAACATCTATGGGCATAGCACTCGATATCTCCGCTGACAGCGGAGTTCACGGCCGCATAAGACTGCCCGACGGCTATGCGTTCGCGGACGAGCGCGGCAGTCTCGAAGAGCTCCACAGCGGGAATTTTGAAATAATCAGAGAGTGAAAACAGGAGGAAAAATGAAAGAGAAAATACTTTTCGTCAATTCGTGCGTGCGCGGTGAGAACGAGTCGCGCACTCTTGCACTCGCCAAAACCGCGCTCAGCCGCCTTGACGGCGATATAGAAGAGATACGCCTGGCCGACGCGGATTTGAAGCCGCTCGACGCGGAGGGACTCGCGAAGCGCGCCGAAAGCGCGGAAAAGAACGACTTTTCCGACCCGGTCTATGACTGCGCGAAGCAGTTCGCCGCCTGCGACACTGTCGTTATCGCCGCGCCGTTCTGGGACTACAGCTTCCCGGCGCTTCTCAAAATCTATATCGAATCCCTGTGCGTCGGCGGGCTGACTTTTCTCTACGGCAGCGACGGCGTCCCGATAAGCTATTGCAGGGCGAAGAAGCTGATTTATATCACCACTTCGGGCGGATATATCGGCGACACGGACTTCGGCTTTGAATATATCATGACCGTTACAAAGTCGTTCTTCGGAATCGAAAAATTCAGCTTTTTCAGCGCGGAGGGACTCGATATCCTCGGCAATGACCCCGCAGCGATACTGAAAGCGGCGCAGGAGAAGATAGAGCGCGAGCTCTGATACAACTTAAAAATTCAACCCCCGGTGCTTTTCTTCGCCGGGGGTTCGTTCTTTTATGAATAGCCGCTTTATTTTTGAACAAAAATCAATATATGAAAAATATTTTTTATAGAAGCTATATAATTCTCAAAAATGATTAAAAATAATTTATTTTGCAGTAGAATTATTTTGAAATACATTTGGCATATATTTATGTCAGACCGATACTTATAACGAAGCGAAAAGGGGATCGCAATGAAGAGGGTAACGGCAGTTTTATTAGTCCTGTTGACGGCGCTCGCGGTTTTTGCCGCCTGCTCCAAAAACTCAGTCCATACGGTGACATTTGACAGCTCGGGCGGAACGCAGATAAAGACCCAGCATATCCGCGACGGCGAGAACGCCAAAAAGCCGTGGGATCCGCACAAAGAGGGCTTCACCTTCATCGAGTGGCAGTATAACGGCGCGGCGTTCGATTTCAACACCGCGATAACAGGGGACATCACCCTTGTCGCGTCATACAGCATCGACGAGGGCACGGATATAGTCCTGCTCGTGCTCTGCTACGGCGACGGCAGGGAGAACGAAATAATCGAGATAAAGCGCGGCGAAGCGGCGTTTGCGCCGCCGACTCCCGAGCGCGAGGGATATAAATTCGAGGGCTGGTTCAACGGCGACACCGAGTTCGATTTCTCAACGCCCATAAACGACGATTTGAATCTCACCGCAAAATGGAAAGCGACGGGAAAGACCGAGAGCGGATCCGAAAATCAGCCCGCGGCGGACGCGTCAGCTCAGGTGTATTCGCAGACCGCGGCGAAATATTCCGGCAGATGGTATCTCGACGGGTATTCCGATATATTCGTCGATGTGTCGAGCTCGGCGGGCGGGATGAATCTGCGCTCGTATAACTTCTCGCTGCCCTCGTCCTCGGGGAGCGTCGCGGCGTATACTCTCTATCCCTCGAAGTCGCTTTCGTCCTCGGGCGGCAGCTGGGGCAACTCAATTTCTGTGCCGTTCGCCTCGTGGGAGAGCTCACTGAGCGCGAATAAAATAATTCTAGGTAGCAGCTGCTTTTATATCAATAACAAGAAATTCGTAAAAGCTCCCGGCGCGAAGGACAGATACACCGACACCTGCTACAGAGAGGCGCGCGGAGTGTGGTATCTGTTCAACAATCCCGACTCCACGATTGAGATATACACCGCGCAGAAGGGCGGCGACGAGACGGGTGACCGCTTCGGCATAAAGGCGACGAATTTCGACCTCGCGACTCTCAGCACCCACACGAAGTCCTCGGCGGGCGGCGGATATGCCGACAGAAAGAGCGACTGGGACAGCTACGGAATATCCGTCAATAACGGCGTTCTGACGATAAAGAACAAGAACGGTACAAGGACATTTTACAGCAAGAAAAAATATCAGAGCGTGACGGGAGTCAAGCTCAGCGCGACGGAGGCTAAGCTCAGAGTCGGTCAGACGAAAGTTCTCACCGCCACTGTTATCCCCGCCGACGCATATGACAAGGACTACACCTGGTCGAGCGACGATCCGTCGATAGCGGAAGTCGCGGGCGGCATAGTCGCGGCGAAAAAAGAGGGCACGACGAATATCAGAGTCACCACAAAGGACGGCAACCGCGTGGCGGTCTGCAAAGTGACGGTATATATCGACCATGTCACGGGCGTTACCCTGAGTTCGTCCGCGCTCGATTTAACAGTCGGCGATTCGAGGCAGCTTCGGGCGACCGTCGCTCCGCGCAATGCGGCGAATCAGAAGGTCACATGGTCGAGCAGCAATAGCAATGTAGCGTCGGTCTCGAGCTCCGGGCGCGTCACGGCAAAGGTGAAGGGCACTGCCGTGATAACCGTAAAGACCGAGGACGGAAACAAGACCGCTTCATGCACCGTGACCGTCAAGAACCCGACCCTCGCGGCCGTTGCGGCGGCGCAGGTGTCGAACAACGGCTCTGCCGCGCCGCAGATACACGCGTCGGCGCTCGTCTCCGGCGGAACGGGGAAATATACTTCATATAAAATAAAGATATTTTTAAACGGCGCACTCGTGGCGGAAAAATCGGAAAAGAGTATGTCATATACCCCGAAGGTCAGCGGAATGTACACCGTGGAAGTCACCGTCACCGACTCCGATGGGGAGACGGCGAGCGGAAAGATGCTCATAAATGTGTCTGTAGTCGAGCCGACCGAGAAACCTACCGAAAAGCCGACCGAGAGGCAGACGGAGAAGCCTACGGAAAAGCCGACGGAAAAACCGTCCGACGAACCGATAGACCCGATCCCGTCGGATCCGGTTGTCCCCGTGACCGAGCCAGCAGCGGAACCGCCGGTTACTCCCGAGCCGGCACTGGATTGAATATAAAACGCAAATAAAAAAGGCTGTCGCAGATATTATTCTGCGGCAGTCTTTTGCTCATTTTACGCCTGATAAGTCTCCATGAAGCTGTTGACATTGCTCTCGCATGAGCGCATGGCGAGTATCGTCTGCCCGAAGAGCTTTTCAAGCTCCCAGCCGAGCCTCTCCGCGCCCGTGCGGATAACATCGCGCGAGCAGCCCGCGGCGAACTTTTTATCTTTGAACTTCTTCTTGAGGCTCGAGACCTCCATATCCATCACGCTCTTTGACGGGCGCATCAGCGCCGCCGACCAGATAAGCCCCGTCAGCTCGTCCGCCGCGAAGAGCACCTTTTCCATCTCGTGAACGGGCTCGATATCTACGCAGATACCGTAGCCGTGGGAGCAAATTGAATATATCATGTCGTCGCCGACTCCGCCCGCCTTGAGCAGCTCGGGAGCCTTCTTGCAGTGCTCCTCCGGATAGAGCTCGAAGTCGATGTCGTGCAGCAGACCGACTATGCCCCAGTATTCCTCCTCGTCCGCATAGCCGAGCTCCTTCGCGTACCAGCGCATAACGCCCTCGACGGTCAGCGCGTGGCGAATATGGAACGGGTCTTTGTTGTATTTTTTCAGAAGCTCAAACGCTTCGTCCCTCGTGATTTTGCTCTCTCTCATTTTTTATCGTCTCCTTGCAGGTTCGTGCAGTATTACACGCGTTTTCAATATTATACCACCGACTCGGTAGGTTTTCAACCGTATGCGTTATTTTATGTCGAGATTCACAAGTGCGCTCTGATTTATCGAAAACAGCAGGTCAACGAGCACGCCCTCGTCAACGCAGTAGTCCGAGCGTATCCATTGGATTATAACGCCCGTGCTGCCGTTGAGAATATAAGAATAGATATACTGCTCAAGCTCCTTCGGAAGAACCATGTCGAGATTCTCTATAAACTGGATTATCGACTGCTGCATGAATTTCGAGCGGAACGCCGGGTCGGCGGAGTCGACGAGCAGCGTGCGAAACGGCTTGTCGTTCTCTTTGATATACATCAAAAACGAGAGAATATATCTGTGCGCGCCGATGTCGTTTTCCGCGCCGATTTTTTTTAAGTGATCCTGAGTTGCTTCGAGTAGCTCGTTTTCGACCTCTTCGAGCAGCTCTTTCGGCTCGGAATAATGCGCATAAAAGGTCGAGCGGTTGAGGTCGGCGCGCTCGCACAGCTCTCTTACGGATATTTTTGTTACCGAGCCTTTCTCGCCCAGGAGATCCATCAGCGCGTTTTTGAGCAATATTTTTGAAAGTCTCGTGCGCTGGTTATTTTTTGTGTTCATATTATCCCGCCACTTTCAGATGATTTTGTCGGTTTCATAACAGCTATTAACAAAACTGATGATTGTTAATCCGACACGGTGTAGATATAATAAGAGTGTAATATAAACAGTCCGATCTGTCAAGCGGGTCGGAAAGCTAAGGAGAGACAAAAATGAAGAACAGACTGCTCGAAAAGCGGGCGTTTGATTCGCGCCTGACCTCGCCCGATGTTACGGCGAAGGAGAAGTGGCTGGGCTATCTGCTCGGTCCGTCCGGCGCGCTGCTTTTAAACGCTGTGCTCGCGACTTATCTCAATGTCTATTATACCGATGTTCTGAACCTCACCACCGTGTGGGGCGGCGCGTTCCTCGCGGTGTTCCCGATAGTGTCGAAGATAATCGACGCCGTGACGAATATAGTCATGGGCTATATCATCGACCGCACGCGCACAAAGCAGGGCAAGGCGCGCCCGTGGCTGCTGCTCTCGGCTCCGCTTGTCGCCGTGACGGGCATATTGCTTTTCGCAGTACCCTCGGGCAGCCGGACGGTGCAGGTAATATGGGTCATGCTCTCGTATAACCTGTTCTATTCGTTCGCTTATACAATTTATAACATGAGCCATAATCTCATGGTTCCGCTCTCGACGAGAAATACAGAGCAGCGCGGCTCGCTCTCGGTTTTCAATCAGATATCGACTATCATGATGAGCGGCATAATCGTCGCGCTCATCTTCCCCATGCTCATCATGCCGCAGCTCGGCGTTGACAAATCGAAGTGGATAGTCACGATGAGCATCCTCTCGTGCATCGCGCTGCCGCTGACGCTCATGGAGTATTATTTCACCAAGGAGCGCATCACCCTCGAGGGCGGCGAGCAGGAGAAAGAGAGCGTCGCGATGGCAACTCAGCTCAAGGCGATTTTCAGCGACAAATATATGATAATAATTTTTATATATTTTCTCATTTTTACCGTCGGCTCGACTATCAAAAACATCTCGCTCGTCTATTTCTCAAACTATGTCCTCGGTACATATAACGACGGTAAGACCCAGACAATGCTCTCCGTTATCGGCGGCATCCCGATGGGCATCGGCATTTTCGCCGTCTGGCCGCTCGCGAAAAAATTCGGCAAGCGCAACCTGACGGCAGTCGGCTTCATTTTCTATGCGGTCGGCTCGGCTATATGCTGGCTCGCGCCGACAAACATGGTGATAGTGCTTATCGGTCAGTTTATAAAGAACATCGGCGGTCTGCCGTGCTCTTATGTGTTCATGGCTCTGTTCGCGGACGTGCTCGACCATGTTGAGTGGAAAAACGGTTTCAGGTGCGACGGTATAGCGATGTCCATATATAACACGATCGCCGTCGCGAGCGTCGGAATCTGCACGGGTGTGTTCAATCTCATTCTCTCGAAGTCCGGCTATGTCGCGCCCTATACAAATGCGGCGGGGCAGCTTATCGCCGTGCAGTCGGCGAGCGTCAAGAGCGCGATAACATTTACTTTCGTGGGACTTGAGACGATAACCGGCATTGTCCTTGCGATACTTCTGCTGTTTTTGAATGTCGAAAAGAATATCGCCAAGGAGCAGGAGGAGATAAAGCAGAGAAACGGGGAGACGGCTGAATAAAATGAAGAAGAAACTTCTGATAATTATTCCGATTGCAGCCGCCGTCATTGCCGCGTGGCTCGCGTTCTGCGGCTATCAGTGGAGCTGGGGTCCGTTTGTGAAGCTCCACGATGTGAAAACCGCCTCGCTCGAGGGCAACGGCGAAAAGTATTCGCTCGATAATACACCCGAAAATGCCGACAGCCCGATAAAGGGCAAGACCGTTATATTCTTCGGCTCTTCCGTGACCTACGGCTCGGCATCCGGCGGGGTTTCGTTTGCCGACTATATCGAAAAGCGCGACGGCTGCGAGATGATAAAAAGCGCAGTCTCCGGCACGACCCTCGTTGAATCCGGCATGGATTCATATGTGTCGCGGCTCAAAAAACTCGATACAGAGAAAGCCGATCTTTTAGTCTGCCAGCTCTCGACCAACGACGCGTCGCAGAAGAAGGAGCTCGGGAAAATAATCGAGTCGAAAAATCTCAACGACTTCGACACAAAGACCGTAGCCGGGGCGATAGAATACATAATCTGCTATGCAAAAGAAAAATGGAATTGCCCTGTAATATTTTATACGAGTCCGCGCTACGACAGCGAGCGCTATCAGTCTATGGTCGATATTTTAAAAGCGGCGCAGGCGAAGTGGGATATATCCGTTATCGATATGTGGAACGACGATAATTTGAACGCCGCTTTGAATGCCGATATGAATTTGTATATGGCGGATAAGATACACCCGACAAAGGCGGGGTATCGCGAAATATGGACTCCGTTCATGGAACAGGAAATCTTTGCAGTTATGAGCGCGAAAGAGGTGAAAGAATGAAAGCCGTAAAGCTTAAAACAGAATATCTCAAAAACCCGCTGGGGATAGATATAGAAAACCCGCGCTTCATGTGGAACTGCGAGGGCGGAAAGGCGCAGAGCGCATATAGAATAGTCACTTCCGACACGCGCGGCAATATTTTGTGGGACAGCGGCAGGGTCGAATCCCCGCAGATGGCGTTTATCCCGTATCCGCTTGACACTCCGTCGCGCCTGAGAGTGAACTGGAAAGTGAAGCTCTGGGACGAAAACGGGCTTGAGGGCGATTGGAGCGAGCCGGCATTCTTTGAGATCGGGCTCAGAAACGCATCAGACTGGAGCGCGAAGTGGATAACCGGAAATTATAATGTAAACAGAAAACAGCGTTACCCGGTCGACTGCTTCAAAAAAGAGTTCGAGTGCAAAAAGCCGATTTTCTCGGCGCGGCTCTATATGACCGCCTGCGGACTCTATTCAGCCGGGATTAACGGCGTTGATTGCTCGATGCCGCTCGCGCCCGGCATTACGGAATACAGAAAGCGCATACAGTATCAGACTTATGATGTGACCTCTCTCCTGCACGAGGGCGGCAATATAATCTGCGCCGAGCTTGCCGACGGCTGGTACAGGGGCAGCGTCGGTGCGTGGGGGCTCAAAAATCAGTACGGCACCGAGACAAAACTGCTCGCTCAGCTCGAGATAAAATATACCGACGGCACGGTGCAGACCGTTGTGTCGGACGGCTCGTGGCGCTGGAGCAGCGACGGCGCGATACGCTTCGCCGACAACAAGGACGGCGAGCGGGTCAACGCTAATATGACAGCGTCATACAGCGGTCACGCAAAAGAGACGAAGTGCAAAGTCGTGCCGAGCGCGTCGAACAACTTCCCGATAGCCGAAAAGGAACGCTTCAAGCCTAAAATGTCCGTCACCCCGAGCGGGAAAAAGCTGCTCGACTTCGGGCAGAATATGGCGGGCTATGCCGAGTTTGAGATAAACGCCCGCGAGGGGCAGAAAATCACTCTCGAATTCGGCGAGCTTCTGCGCGGCGGCGAGCTGACGCTCGAAAATATCCAGTGCAAGAATAAACACAAGACAACGCCTTTGCAGAGAGTTGAGTATATCTGCAAAGAGGGCAAAAACCGCTACAAAACGAAGTTCGCCATATTCGGCTTTCAGTATATAAGCGTCGGCACGGATATAGATATCGCCCCGGAGAACTTCACCGCCATAGCTGTCTATTCCGATATGGAGGAGACGGGATATTTCAACAGCTCCAACGAACTGCTCAATAAATTCGTTGAGGCGACAAAGTGGTCGGCAAAAGGCAACTCGACCGATCTGCCGACAGACTGCCCGACCCGCGAACGCCACGGCTGGACGGGCGACGCGCAGATATTCTGCAAGACCGCGAGCTATCTTTTTGACTACGCGCCCTTTGCCGAAAAATTCGTGCGCGATATGTGCGACGAACAGCTCAGAAACGGCGACTTCCGCCAGATAGCCCCGCGCGGCGGCGTGGATTTCTATATGGATTTCATGGACGGCTCGGCAGGCTGGTCCGATGCGGGCGTGCTGATTCCGTACAGACTCTATAAGCAGTACGGCGACAGAAAAATTCTCGAGCGCTTTTATCCGAATATGCGCGCCTTTGCCGAATATAAAATAAAGACCCTCGGCAAGTGGTATCCGACTGCTCTGCCGACGGGAGTGGGGCTCAAGAATTTCCGCAACATCTCAAACTATCGCCAGTCCTACGGCGAATGGGCGGAACCCGCCGATGTAAAGGCTCTTAAATTTACGGATTTCGTCAATCCGAATCCCGAGGAGACCACGGCTTACATAGTCTATATGCTCGAAACGATGGCTGATATAGCCCGCGTCCTCGGCAGGGACAGCGACAGAAAGCTCTATGAGAAAAACGCCGCAAGGGCAAGAAAAGGTTATGCGGCACTCGTCTCCACGAAGAAATTCTCGCTCGACACAGACCGCCAGGCGAAGCTCGTGCGCCCGCTTTATATTAATCTGCTGAACAAACAGCAGTCGGAATACGCGAAAAAGCGGCTCATAAAAGCTCTTGACAACTACTCGTGGCGGCTCGGCACGGGCTTTCTCTCGACTCCGCTGATACTGAGCGTTCTGGCGGATATAGATATAAAATATGCCTACCGCCTGCTTGAAAACGAGCAGATGCCCGGCTGGTTGTTCATGCCCAAGAACGGCGCGAACACCGTCTGGGAGTCGTGGGAGGGCACCGCGGCGCAGGACGGCATAGCCTCGCTCAACCACTATTCCAAGGGCGCCGTGTGCGAGTGGCTGTTCGGCACGATGTGCGGAATAAATATCGCGGGGGAGAACAGATTCAAAATATCCCCGCGCCCGGGCGGACATTTTGAGTTCGCCGAAGCGAGCTATGACAGCGTATACGGAAAAATATTTGTGCGCTGGGACAAAACGGACGGGGGATATAAATATAAAATATCCGTCCCGTCGAACTGCCAAGCGGATATAATTCTGCCCGACGGAAGAAAACAGACCGTCGGAGCGGGTGAATATGAATTCTGAGGAGGAAAATCCATGAAAAGATCGATAGCCGCCGTTATGGCGATTCTTGTTCTGCTTGTGTCACTGCTGTGTGCGTGCAAAAAAGACGGCACAAAAACAAATACCGACACCACCGGCGAAGCGCAGACGAGCGCGGACGGGCAGATTGTTGAAGATACTACCGCCATGCCCGAGGACAGCACCGCGCAGGAGGACGAGACGGGCGAGAACCGGTCAGCCGACCCCGCGAAGCCCGGCGAGACAAGCGCGCAGGTCACTGCCGCACCCTCGAAGAGCGCAAAAGACTGGAGCAAGGCTGAGATAATCGCCTATTTCAACGCCGGCGCGAACAGGGTCAAGTACGGCGCAAAGTCCGTCACCCGCAACTATACCGAGACGAAGAACGACGCAGACAAGACCGAGCTCCCGAAAGCCATAGACGCGGTCGGCAAGAGCGCGATGAAAACTTTTATGAAGCGCGACGACAAAGCGCTTGTCATGACGAGCAAAGAGGATATCAAAACCGTGTTCCCCGTCGGCGGCAAGGACTGGGTCAGCAAGCTCACACCGTCCGATGTCAAGAGTGCAAAGATAGAGGACAAGGGCAGCGAATATCAGATAACCCTGACCTTCGGAACCGAGGTCAATCCCTCGGGCGATAAGGGCTATGCCGCGGCATTCGGCGTGCTGACCGCCGACATGGTGAACTTCGATTATCCCGGTCTCTCGCTCAGCGATCAGAGATTCACCTATTACAACGGCACTATCTCAGCTCGGTTCGACAAGTCCACCGGCAACATGGTCTATGCCCACTATGACTATCCCGTTATCATCGAGCTGACGGCGCATCTGCTCGGCTCGAACACGAGAGTAAAAGTCGGCATGACAACAATAAACGACTTCACGATAAAATATTAAAAGTTACATCCGAAAAACAAAATGTCCCGCACATTTCTGTGCGGGGCGTTTTGCGTATATTCTTATTTGAGAGTGTTGCCGGCGCTGAATGCCTTTGCGACCGTCTCGCCGAGGACAACATAGGTGTTGTTGAACGGGTCGAAGGTTATCGGCTGCGCCTTTGAAACATCGACATTTCCGTTCTCGTCGAGCACGCGCTCGTCAACGCAGACATTGACTATCTCGCCGACCATGCGCCCGGTGCCTGCGTCGTAACTCTTGAGCCTGCACTCTGCGGCGATGGGCAGCTCTTCAATAAGCGGCGCGTCAACAAACTTCGATTTGACGGCGTGGAAGCCCGCCTTTTCAAATTTATCGGGCGTATTCCCCGCGGAGACAAGACCGACATAGTCGCAAGCCGCCGCGTGATCGAGGTCAGCCATGCTCACTGTGAACGCCTTTCTCTCGAGGATATTCTTCGTGGACTTGTGACCCGCGCTTATGCACATGGATATCTCATTGCCGCCGCTGATGCCGCCCCATGCGGCATTCATCGCGTCGGGGTTGCCGTCCTTGTCATAGGAACCGAGGATAAGTACCGGCTGCGGATAGGTGAATGGCTTTGCGCCGAAATCTTTTCTCATGATAATTCCTCCTTTGATTTGACTTTATTATAGAACCTGAAGTCGGCTTTAAGTCAAGGAAAAACGAAAAAAGTTTACAAATAGAAACAGCCCCGGACTCAACATCCGGGACTGAATAAAAATTTATTAATCTCTCTCTTTTTCGAACGAGATAACTTTTCCGCTCTTCGCGTTTATTTTGTACTCATACTCGAATCCGCCGCATTTGAATTCAACATCATAGTGCGCGGTGAGCGAGTCGGTGTCAAGCTCGGTTTTGAGCTCCGTGACCTGAGCCTCGGTGAGACCCGCATGGTCGAGAGCGGCTTTCTTCGCGGCGTCCGCAGAGACATACTTCGAGGTGTCGGCGGGCTTTGAATCGTCAAGCTCGCGGTCGAAGTCGATTATTCTGCCGTTCTTCGCGTTGACCTCGACCTCGTACTCATATCCGCCCGAAACGAACTCGATATCATAGTGCGGGGTGCGGTCGTCAATATCAAGCTCAGCTTTCTTGAAAGTGACCTTCGATGCGTCGAGAGAAGCTCTCTTGAGCGCGGCGGTCTTTGCCTCCTCAACGGAGATGAACTTCGATGTGTCAACTGCGGGCTTCTTATCCTCGCGCTCGCGGTCGAACTCGAGAATCTTTCCGCTCTTTGCGTCTATTTCGAACTCATACTCATAGCCGCCCGAGACGAATTCTATATCATAGTGCGGGGTGCGGTCGTTCGCGTCAAGCTCTGCTTTCTTGAAAGTGACCTTTGAAGCGTCGAGTGAAACTTTCTTGAGGGCTATTGCCTTCGCCTCGTCGATGCTGATATAGCCGGAGACATCGGGCTGGGGCTTTGAGGGCTTCGAGGGGTCGGCGGGCTCGATTTCTTTTTTTAGAATGCTGCCGTCCGCGACCGCTATCTCGTAGTCATATTCGTTGGTTCCGGCGATGAATTCGATATCGTAGTGGGCGACAAGATCGTCGCTGTCGAGCTTCGCCTCGGTGAACTTCGCGTCGGCTCTTGCAACGCCCGCATCGGCGACTGCAATGTCTATCGCGGCGTCAAGGCTTATCTT
>JBNMIN010000037.1:0-19650 GCA_050873305.1 Oscillospiraceae bacterium | reverse complement strand
GACCTTGCGGGACGCGAGGCGATACTGAAAGTCCACGCAAAGAAGATAAAGACGGCTGACGATGTCAACTTCCACACGATAGCGAGAATGGCATCCGGCGCATCGGGCGCGGAGCTTGCGAATATTATAAATGAGGCGGCGCTGCGCGCGGTCAGAAACAACAGAACCGTTGTCAACGAATCCGACCTCGAAGAGAGCATTGAGACGGTCATCGCGGGATATCAGAAGAAGAACGCGGTGCTCTCGGACAGCGAAAAGAAAGTTGTCGCCTATCACGAGATAGGTCACGCGCTCGTTGCGGCGATGCAGTCACACTCGGCGCCCGTGCAGAAGATAACGATAATCCCCCGCACCTCCGGCGCGCTCGGCTACACGATGCAGGTCGACCAGGGCGACAAATACCTGCTGACAAAGCAGGAGCTTGAAAACAAGATTGCGACATTTACGGGCGGACGCGCCGCTGAAGAGCTCGTTTTCGGCGAGATAACGACAGGCGCATCGAACGACATCGAGCAGGCGACAAAGCTTGCCCGCGCGATGATAACCCGCTACGGCATGAGCGAAGATTTTGACATGGTGGCTCTCGAGACGGTTTCGAACCAGTATCTCGGCGGCGACGCTTCGCTCGCCTGCTCTGCGGACACGCAGAACGAAATAGACCGCAAGGTCGTTGAGCTTGTAAAGCGTCAGCATGAGAAGGCTTCCAAGATTCTCGCGGACAACCGAGCAAAGCTCGACGAGCTGGCAAAATATCTCTATGAAAAAGAGACCATAACCGGCGAAGAATTCATGTCCATTCTCAACAAAGGAGGCGAAGAGGAATGAAAAGGCGTTCCGGCTTCGGATGGATGGAGCTTATAATCGGCATTGCGCTCGCGGCGCTCGGAATATTCACTTTTGTCTATCCCGACAATGCGGTGACGACCCTCGTTATTATCTACGGCATAATCGCCATAATAACCGGCATTGCGGATGTTGTGCTCTATGTTCGCGTTGACAAGCATCTCGGCTTCGGCCCGACTGTGTCGCTCATTTCGGGCATACTCAGCGTCATGGCGGGCGTCATGCTGCTCGTCTATCCCAACGCGGGCAAATGGGTGCTCTCGCTCCTGTTCCCGATATGGTTCATCGCACACTGTCTCTCGAGGCTCTCGCACCTGAACACGATTCGGTTCATCGCGGGCAATTTCGTCTACTGGTTCACGATGATTGTCAACATTATCGGACTTGTGCTCGGCATTGTGATGATATTCAGCCCGAACATCTCGGTTGCGGCGGTCGCTTACATCGTCGGCGCATACCTTGTGCTGTTCGGCATTGACTGCATCATACTTGCGTTCAGTCGCATCGGCGAGGGCAAACAATACTGATAAAACAAAAAGCAAGGTCAAGCGTAGTTTTGACCTTGCTTTTTTCTGCTTTCCAAACAGTGCCGCCGACGGCGGCATAGGGTCGTCGAGTCGCCGACCCCTACAAAGAATCTCAAATTCAACATTGAGCCATATTGATAAAAGCGCCGGAGACGGGAAATTCCCTGTCTCCGGCGTTTTTATTTATTTTGTTCAGTCGGTCACGGACACAATATTTATCAGCACCTCGACCATCTTGGGCAATGCGTCGACAGGTATCGCCTCATAGATGCTGTGGAAATTCATGCCGCCGGTCGAGAGGTTCGGGCACGGCAGACCTTCAAACGAGAGGCGTGCGCCGTCCGTTCCGCCGCGTATCGGCACTATTTCAGGCTCAACGCCCGCATCGCGCATGGCTTTTTCGGCACGCTCGACGATATCCATATGCTTCTCGATTATCTCTAACATATTATAATAGCTGTCTTTTATATTCAGCTCGAAAGTGCCCTCGCCGTACTTTTCGTTCAGGAAACCGACGGTATCGGCGACGAACTCCTTGCGGCGCTCGAAGTTATTCTTGTCGTGGTCGCGGATTATCATATGCGCGCTCGCCTCGGTCTCGTTGCCGGCGATATGCGCCACATGATAAAAGCCCTCGCGTCCCTCGGTATGCGCCGGGGTCTCCCACGCGGGGAGCATATTGACGAACTCCGCGAGATACAGCGCGGCATTTTTCATCTTGTTCTTGGCGGTTCCGGGATGGGTGTTGACTCCGTGAACCGTGATATCAGCCGCCGCGGCGTTGAAGTTTTCGCACTCGATACCGCCGACCTCGCCGCCGTCGACAGTATAGGCAAAATCGGCGTTGAAGCGCGCAAAATCAAAGTGATCCGCGCCGCAGCCTATCTCCTCATCGGGAGTGAAGCAGATGCTCAGCGCACCGTGGCGGATGTTTTTGTTCGCGTTGATTTCGGCGCACAGGGCGACTATCTCGGCGACTCCCGCCTTATCGTCCGCGCCGAGCAGAGTCGTGTGATCGGTAACTATAAGCTCGCGCCCGATATATTCATCGCCGACCATCGGGGCGTTCGTGCCGTCAAATTTGATTATATGCGGCTTGACGTTAGTGCCGCTGACATCGGGGGAAGTGTCCATATGCGAGACAAGCCCTATCTTCGGGCAATTTTCGCAGCCATCGGACGCAGGGATATGCCCATAAACATAGCCCATTTCGTCGCGCATTGCATCGGCGACTCCCGCGCCGCGAAGCTCCTCGACGAGATAATCGGCAAGGACGAGCTGGGTCGCAGTCGAGGGCACGGTATCGCTCGACTCGTCGGAAGTGGTTTCAAAGGTAACATATTTCAGAAATCTTTCGGTAACGGTCATTTTTATCATCTCCGTTTTTTTGTCGGTTCAATGATAGCACAATCGGCGGAATTTGGCAACAGAGCGGTGAAATTTGGAGGAATATCGGTGTGTTTTGGGGCGTGAAATTTCAATCGTAAAGCCGATGTGATTTTGTATCGGCTGCGCCGACAGCGTACAGCCGCAAGGGCTGTTCCTACGGTATTAAAATTAAATATTCGTGAAGATTATGTGCCACCTATGCGGCATCGGTGCGTCGAGGTCGCCGCACCCTACAAGCTGCATGTATTTTGCCGTCGAACGATATCCGCCCTACTGCATCGCATTCACATAGTCACTCCAAATACAGAAAAACTGATACCTAAAAACAGGCAAAGCGAAAACTGCCCGTGCCACTTGCGTGACACGGGCAGCGTTCAATTATGCTTTGAGCTTTGGATTATGACTTAACCCTCAACATAAGCATACTGGAAGTACCAGTAGCCATAGGGGCTGTGCCATGTGCCCTTGAGGGTCGAGCTCTGCAGCCAGAAGTCGTTGTAATATGCAACGGGGATGCAAGCATAGTCCTCGGACATGATCTTCTCAGCCTCGTGGAGAGCCTCAAAGTGAGCCTTGGAATCGGCAACCTTGGACTTATCAATAGCGGCGTCGAATGCCTTGCTGTTGTACTTACCATCGTTGTTACCGTTGGACGAATAGAACAGCTCGATCATATTGGAAGCGTCGTTGTAGTCCATGACCCAACCGTTACGGGCCATCTCATAGTTACCGGCGCGGCGCTGAGGAGTGAAGGACGACCAGTCAACAACATCGATCTTCATGGTGATGCCAAGCTCCTTCTTGTAGACCTGCTGAAGATACTCAGCAACAGCCTTGTGGTAGCCGGAATCGTTGGTCGAATAAGTGATGGTCGGGAAGCCCTTACCGTCGGGATAGCCTGCCTCTGCGAGAGCCTTCTTAGCCTCGGCGAGGTTAGCCTGATAGTCCTTGCTGACATAGGTGCTGCCGCCGTTTGCTGCGATAGCGTTGTCAAGGAACATGCCGTCGCCGCTGTCAACGATGCTGGGTCCGACATAGTTGTAAGCCGGGCTGTAGGTACCCTGCATGATTGTATTGGCAATATACTCGCGGTCAATAGCAAGGCTGAGAGCCTTACGGACATTGACATTGTTGAAGGGAGCCTTATTAAGATTCATGCTGAGATAATAGGTACCGAGGTTCGTATCGACATAGAAGTCGCCGCCGTCGGTGGACTTCTTGAGGCTCGGGATCTCCTCAGTGGGAACATCCTTTATAAGGAGAGCCTCACCGCCGGTATAAGCGGTGTAGGAAGCAGCGGAATCCTCGAGAAGGAGGAAAGTAAGCTGCTCGGTAACGATCTTGCTGCTGTCCCAGCCGCCCTTGTAGTTGGGGTTCTTCTTGCAGACGATGCGCTCGCCGGGAGTCCACTCAGTGATCATGTAGGGACCGTTGCAGACATAGGTCTCGGGCTTGGTTGCCCAAGCGTCGCCGTTCTTCTCAACGGTAGCCTTCTGAACGGGGCTCATGGTGCCGAAAGCAACGATCTTATCGAAATAAGAGCAGGGATAAGCAAGCTTGATGGTAAGGGTCTTGCCATCCTCGCTCGCCTTGACATTGAGCTTGTCGAGGTCGGGAGTTGTGGTCTGCTTGCCGTCCTTATCGGGATTGCCGATAGCATCCTGATAGCCTTCGATCATGCCGACAACAGTCTCGCCATAGGGAGCGGCGACCTTGGGATCGGCAATTCTCTTCATGGTGTACTCAAAGTCCTTGGCGTTGAGCTCGGTGCCGTCGGACCACTTCAGACCGTCACGCATGGTGAAGGTCCAAGTAAGACCGTCAGGGCTGACGGTGTAGGACTCAGCCTGGCCGGACTGAACCTTGTTGTCCTGGTCGATGATAAGCAGTGTCTCAAACAGAGTGATGAGCATGTTGCCGCCATCGACTGCACTGTTGAGTGCCGGATCGAGAGTTTCAGGGTTGGGACCGATCTGAACAGTGATTCCCTTCTCTGACTTCTTGCAGGAGCCCAGAACTGCGACAGCAGAAAGTGCGAGCACCAGAGCAAGGAACAGAGATACGATTCTCTTGATCTTCATTGATACATCTCCTCTACAAATTTTTGCGGCTTTGCCGCTTTATATCCATTGCGCTCTTCGGCGCAACAAACACCGTTATTTTCAGTCCGCGACCTTGTCGAGGTGGTGGCACGCGGCGAAATGACCGGGGCTGACCTCTTTGAGCTGCGGGCACTCGTTGGCGCACTGCTCGTCCGCATAGGGGCAGCGGGTGCGGAAGCGGCAGCCGCTCGGAGGATTCAGCGGGCTCGGGACATCGCCCTCGAGCGGAATGCGCTTTGCGGCGCGCGCCGTCTTGGGATCCGCCTCGGGGATAGCCGAGATAAGGCTTCTGGTATAGGGATGGACGCTGTGCGCAATCAGCTCGAAGCTGTCCGCAAGCTCAACGAGTTTGCCGAGATACATAACGCCGATGCGGTTCGAGATATGGCGAACGACGCTCAGGTCATGGGCGATAAACAGATAGGTCAGTCCGAGCTCCTTCTGAAGATCCTCGAACATATTGACGACCTGCGCCTGAATGGAGACGTCGAGCGCGGAGACCGGCTCATCGCAGACGATGAACTCGGGATCGACCGCAAGCGCTCTCGCGATGCCGACTCGCTGACGCTGACCGCCGGAGAACTCATGCGGATAGCGGTTTGCGTGCTCGCTGTTGAGTCCGACGCGCTCAAGAAGGGAGATTATCTTCTCTCTTCTCTCCGCCTTGTTGGCGGCGAGATGGTGGATATCGATAGGCTCGCCGACGATATCGCCTATCGTCATGCGCGGGTCAAGGCTCGCATAAGGATCCTGGAAGACCATCTGCATTTTGCGCCTGTAGGGCAGCATATTGACAGCGGTCTTGTTCTCCTTGTCGAAAATTACTTTTCCGTCATAGATTATCTTGCCGTCCGTGGGCTCATAGAGTCTGAGCAGAGTACGGCCGACGGTAGTTTTGCCGCAGCCGGACTCGCCGACGAGACCGAGCGTCTCTCCCCTGTTGATGAAGAACGAGACATCATCGACTGCCTGGACGAATTTTTTGTGCTTTCCTCTGCCGCCTGCCGGGAAATACTGCTGCAGGTGCTGCACTTCAACGAGCTTTTCATTCTCACTCACAGCTTATCTCCCCCTTTTCAAATTCTTCTTTCTGAAGCAGCCAGCAGTGGCTGTAGTGCGTATCGCTAAGCTCCGTCTTGGGCGGCATCTCGCGCAGACATATCTTCATGCAGTTTGCGCAGCGCGGCGCGAACGGGCAGCCTGCGGGAGGATTCAGCAGGTCGACCGGCTGACCCTCGATGGGCACAAGACGCTCTATCTCCTGCGCACTGAGCTTGGGGATAGAATTGATGAGTCCCTTGGTGTATTCATGCTTGGGCTCATAGAATATCTCATCCGCCGTGCCGTATTCAACAATGTGACCGGCATACATGACGGCGATTCTCTCGCACATGCTGGCGACGACGCCGAGGTCATGGGTTATCATTATAATGCTCATGCCGAGCTTCTGTCTGAGTTCCTGCATAAGCTCGAGTATCTGAGCCTGAATGGTAACGTCGAGAGCCGTTGTGGGCTCGTCGGCTATGAGCAGTTTGGGCTCGCACGCGAGGGCTATTGCTATCATGACTCGCTGACGCATACCGCCGGAGAGCTCATGGGGATACTGCTTGAGACGCTTTATGGGCTCGTTGATGCCGACAAGCTCGAGCAGCTCCTTCGCGCGGTCATATGCCTCTTTTTTGCTCTTGCCCGTATGCAGGCGGATAACCTCGGTTATCTGATTGCCGATAGTATAGACAGGGTTGAGGCTCGTCATGGGATCCTGGAAGATTATCGAGACCTCGTTGCCCCTGATTTTGCGCATTTCTTTTTCGCTCATCTTTTCGATCTGATGACCGTTGAAATATATCGTACCGCCGATGAGCTTGCCGGGATAGGCGGTAAGACCCATGATTGAATAAGCCGTAACGGATTTGCCCGAGCCAGACTCGCCGACTATGCCGAGCACCTCGCCCTCGTTCATGGAGAAGGACACGCCGTTAAGCGCCTTGACCTCGCCCGCGGGGGTGAAGAACGAGAGTTTTTCGTCTTTTATTTCCAGAAGTTTTTCGCTCAAAATTCTCGCCCTCCTTGTCAGTTTTTCAGCTTCGGATCAAACGCATCGCGCAGTCCGTCGCCGAAGAGGTTGAATGCGAGAATGATGACGCTGATAAGTATTGCCGGCAAAAACAGCAGATGCGGATAAGTGTTCATGCCCTTGACCGCATCGGTTGCGAGGGAGCCGAGCGACGGCATGGGAGCCGCAACGCCGAGTCCGAGGAAGCTCAGATAGCTCTCGGTGAATATAGCCGAGGGGATCTGAAGGGTTGTGGTAACGATAAGGGTGCCGATGCAGTTTGTAAGCAGGTGCTTTCTGATTATGCGCGAGCCGCTTGCGCCGAGAGCGCGCGCCGCCGTGACATATTCGGACTCCTTGAGCACAAGAATCTGCGAGCGCGTGATACGCGCCATGCCGACCCAATAGAGCAGAACGAACACGAGGAATATCGCGATAAGGTTCGGTCCGACTGTGTTCATCCAGCCGAAGCCGGGCTGTTCGGCAAGATCCTCAAGCCTCGGTTTCAAGGCAAGAGAGAGCACTATTATCAAAAGAACATCGGGTATCGTATAGAGAATATCGGTAATTCTCATCATTATTATATCGACCCAGCCGCCGGCAAATCCGGCGACGGCGCCGAAAATCGAGCCGACTATCAAAACGAGCGCCGCGCAGATAAGACCGACGGTGAGACTGATTCGCGTACCCATCATAAGGCGGACCGCGAAGTCTCTGCCGAGCTTATCGGTGCCGCAGATATGCGGGAAAATCTTTTCGCCCGCGTCGATGCGCGCCTGCTCTGTCTGGCTGTACTCAAAAGGTTTGAGATTCTCGCTGTACTTAATCTGCTGCTCATAGCTATACGGCCAGAAAGCAGGCATAACATAAGCGAAAACCATTATGATAAGGATAAAAATGAGGCTGACCATCGCTATCTTGTTCTTGCGCAGGCGGCGCATACCGTCCGCCCAGAAGTTGACGCTGTCGCGCATGACGACGAGGCTCTCTTTTTCATCGTTTGTTGCCGGGATAAAATCATCTGCATTCAGGTGCAGACTCGGAAATTTTTTCTTCATCGTTTCTCTCCTGCCGCTCCCTTACTTGAGTTTAATACGGGGATCTATGATCTTATAGAGGATATCAACTATAACATTCGCCGCAATTATAAGAGTGGCAAGAACGATTGTTGTTCCCATTATCAGAGTATAGTCATGAGTATTTATCGCCGAGACGAAATCGCGGCCGAGACCGGGAATAGTGAATATCTTCTCCACGACGAACGAACCGGTCATAAGGCTCGCGAGCATGGGGCCGACATAAGTAACGACCGGCAGGATAGCGTTGCGCAGGGCATGCTTGAAAAGAACTTTGAAGTTCGACAGACCCTTTGCTCTCGCGGTGCGGATATAATCCTGACCCATGACATCGAGCAGGCTTGAACGCATAAGGCGGGTTATATAAGCCGTCGGATAAATTGAAAGAGCCGTGACGGGCATTATATAAGATGCCAACGAGTTCAATCCTATCGTCGGTAATATGTTCAGCTTGCTTCCGAATGTATACAATAGAATAACACTGCTTATGAAGCTCGGTATGGCTATACCGCAGGTGGCGAGCACGATAATAAGATTATCGGCGAACTTGCCCCTGTTATAAGCCGAGAGACATCCGAGCGGAACTCCCACGAGCAGCGACACGAGAACTGCAACGCCCGCAAGGCGCGCCGAAATCGGGAATTTCGAGAAAATTATGTCTTTGACATCTCGTCCTCGCTGTCTGAGGCTCGGTCCCATGTCTCCCTTGAGGAAATCGGACATATAAGTAAGATAGCGCTCCCAGAGCGGCTTGTCCAATCCGTATTTTGCGGCAAGTGCTTCCTGAGCCGCCTTGCTCATAGACTTCTCAGCCGTGAACGGACCGCCCGGTACCAGATTCATCAGAAGAAAAGTCAGTGTTGCAACAATGAATATGCACAGCAGACCCATTGCAACACGCTTGATGATATACTTCGCCAAGTATGCCAACTCCCTGTCGTCAAAGTATCGGGGCGAATTTCATGCGCCGCCCCGTAGAAAAAGCACCACAAACAACTAAAAGTGTTGAATTACAACTATTTATGACTGCTTAATATAGGACATATTAACATAATACAGCCGAAAATGCAAGCTTATACAGATTGAATTTATTGTCAGATACCCCCGAATGCCGTCAAAAATTTCGGCGGCTTTATATGTCGGTGTCCGCGATATTCGTTTTTTGCGCGCACGCGGCGCAAAGATTCCCGAAAGCGCGCTGTTAAGCCGTTTTGCAAAATTTATTCGCTTTGCTTCAGCAGTGTATCGAAGTATCAGGCTACTGCTTTGCCGCATTAGCCGGAGATTGATTTTGCCATATAAATTTCAGATGTGATATTTGAGCACAGCAAAGAAGCATGGCAATATATGCATATTATAGCAAACGGAGCGCAGTAAAAAAACTGTGCTCCGCGAAAAATTATTCAAAAAATTACTGCATGACGGAAAGGACAAAGCATACAGCCGACACAGTAAACAGCACTGCGGAAAGGGCAGTTGTCATAAATCTGCTCTTTCTTATATTATCTTCATTACCGCTTTCTTTGCTGATACCGACCATCATAAATTTGAACAGAATCGAAAGACCGAAAATCATTCCGGTCACGACATACGCTGTTCTAAGACCCGACTGATAAGACATAACATGCTGCGGATTCAAAAGACTTTCAAGTCTGATAAGTCCCAGCGGAATAGCTATAGTCAGACCGAAGCCAAACAGAATTTTAAGTCCGATAAGGTTGCTCATGCTCGGATATCCGCCGACTGCCGACTTTCCGGAAGCATCCTCAAGATTCCTCAAAACCGAGCCCACCTGACCGACACTGTAAAGCTTGCCGTCGATAAGATAGCCGTTGCCGAGCTTATCATTTATGATAAAGTAATTTCCGGAATCCTGGAACCACACGGGCAGAATGAACGGCACCAAATCTCCGTCTACATTCGCCAATGCAGACAGGCGGTTGCTCAAATCGCGTCCGTTGCGGCGCAGCTGCTTGCTCTCAAACGAACCGAACTTTTCGATGTCATCATAATAAACCGACGCTTTGTGCGCTGACATCGGCTTATAGAATGTCTTTGCATGATTTGCGAATGGATCAAAATACACCGCCTCAAAATGGTCTTCATAGAAAGTGAACTTCGACATGAAGATAATTTTGAGCGCGCTGAGGCTTATAAAATATGTAAGCATGGCTGCCACTGCAATGACAACGATGCGCACCGGCGCCGGTCCTTTGAGAATGACGGACACGGCTTCATAAATCAGCATCGCGGGAAACGCAAAGCCCACAAGGGCAAGCAATAAACTTCCCGCTTCAAAAGGTCGGACAACTCTCTTTTTCATAGGGTTCTCCCTTTCAGTTTTTTACCAACTCTCTCTCCTTATCTGTATGGAAGAACGCGATATTGACCGTGAACTCCCTGTCAGCCTCGCTGTATGACCAATCGAACTCGCCGTTATATTTTCCCGCCATCGCCTTGATGCTCTTTGTTCCGAGACCGTGGAAGCCGCCGGAATTCTTCGAAGTCCTGAGCGATTTGCCGACGGACTGCGGCTTGCGGTCGCAGGAATTGACGCAGGAAAGCATATCGAATTCATTGACCTTGTTTATCGAAAGCTCTATCGTTTTCTTTTCGGAAACGCTCGCCGCCTCGACCGCATTGTCGAGGATATTGCTCAAAAGCGTTATCAGATCCGGCGCATCCATAAACGAGAGATTTGCCGTTCTTATATTGTATTCGAAGCTTATCCCGCTCGAATCGCAGATCGATTTATATTTGTTGAGCAGCAGATCAAGGAACTTGTTCTTCGTGTTGCCGAACATCGAATGGTATTTGATATCGCCGTAGATATTCTCGATATATTCGCTGACCGCGGGATCGTTCGCGAGCGCTTTTATGGCGATAAGATGATTTTTCTCGTCGTGCGTTATAGTTTTGAGCATCTCGTTCTGCTGATCGAGCAGGGCGTAATAAGTCTGGTCGGTGCGCAGTCGCTCCGCCTCGCGCTGGGTCTTGTAGAGCTCGTCCATCTTGCGCGAAGTGCGCCCGTAAAAGACGAAAGTCAGAAACGCCGATGCGATTATAGCGATTGACGCGACGGAAATTATAACACTTATATTCTTCGACAAATCGTAGCGCACGGAAATCATCCAGAAAGTATAGAGGATAACTATCGACGCTATAGGATAAATCAGCAGGAACGCGGGGATGCGCACGCCCTTCTGACCGCGCAGATACAGTCCCGCATAAACAGCCGCTTTCGTCAGAACGAAGAGGACGGACTTGCTCAGGAGCACCATAAGCAGATAGATATAGACGCTCGACTGATACGCCTTTATATCACCGCCGCCGATTATCGCGAGCAAGCTTATGACTATAAACTCCGACGCAGTGTTCGACACCGCTATGAACAGCGCGCCGAGCGTTGCGCCCTTGATATTGCATTCAAAGAAGAGCTTTGCAAACACAGAGTCGATAACAAAGCAGAGCAAAATGTTGACGACCGTTGAATTAAATAGCAAAAACGCCGCATATGCCACGGCATAGAAAGCAAAGCCGACTGCCGTTGCGACGGTTTTCCTGCCCTTATTGGCAAACAGATCATTGAAGAACTGAAAGACAATAAAAAGCTCCATAGCATGTGAAAGTGCAGATAATAACTCCATTTTTCAGATCATCGTCCCCCGAAATAGTTGAGAAAAAAGTGACGGAACTCCGCCTGCTTCCTATAGGCTATGGGTATTTCGTACTTGCCGCAGAGCACAACGGACGCGCGGGTGTAATCCGTCGCATAATGGACATTGACTATATAGCTCTTATGCACGCGGAAGAATGACGGTGCGGCGAGCTTTGAATCCCAGAAGTCAATGCCGTTTTCCGAATTGTACTCCCCCTGGGTTGTCACGACCCGCGTGGAGCGTCCGGCTATCTCAACAAAAACAATATCTTTTGAGAAGACACACACGGCTTTTCCGCTCTCTTTCACAAGAAAGCTTATGCGCGCCCTGTCGATGAGGTTCAGCGCTTTTTCGACTCCCGCTCTGAGCCGCCTTGCGTCGAGCGGTTTTGATATATATCTGAAAACGTGCAGATCCATGGCATCGTCGATATAGTCATCATACGATGTGATAAAAAATATAATGATATTGCGGTTTCTCTTCTTGAGCCTTGCGGCGAGCTCGAGCCCGTTATACGGGGTCATGCCGATATCGAGAAAAGCCATATCATATGTTTCCGCGCTGTCATGCAGCTGCGCACTGTCAGATATGAGATCGAACCGCGCGTCGATATTCTTCTCCGCAAGGGTCGTGCGAACCACCGATTCGATCTTTTTCACATAAGCACTGTCGTCATCACAAATTGCGATCTTCACGAAATGCCACTCCTCGTTGACAATTATATCATATGAGAAAACTCAAGTCAAATTGTTTAAATCGTTAAATCGTTGAGTCATCTTTCTGATGTATGTAACAGTCAACAAGGCGCCAGACCATCCTCTGCTCCTCGACGGAAAGCGACGAGAGCATCTCCCCTATCTGCTCGGGAAGAGAGTCGCTTATCACGCCGGAGAAGAAATAGTCCGCGTTGCAGTCGAGAGCCTTGCAGATGAGCATAAAGCTGTTGAGCTTCGGATAGCTCCTGCCGTTCTCTATATTGGATATCTGATTATCAGAGACTCCTATAATCTCCGCCAGCTCGGACTGTTTCATTCCGAGCAGCTTTCTGCGCTGCATTATCCGCGCCCCGATAACGGCATTCTTCTTTTCATCGTTCACTTTCATCACCTATGGAAAATGTTACCATTTGCCGCTTTTAATTTGAACAAACTGCCATTTACTAACACAATTATATTTGTAATACGCTGTTATTTTATGCCGTTGTTAAATAATATTAAGGATTTGTGCAGTTTTGACGCAAAAATATGCAGTATTGTTTGCTATATTGAATTTTATTATTGACATGTTATCATATAAGCGTCCCAAAAATACCAAAGAAAGGAAATGCCGGACTTAAATGGAACCGGCAGCAGGTGGACAAAATGAAGAACATAGCAAAGAAAGCGGCAGAGTCTGTTATCACTCTCGCCAAGAAGAACGTCAAGGACGACATCAACTCGACCGGTTCGCCCTGGACCTATCAGCCCCGTATGCCCAAGAGCGCGGAGATCTACAAGAACAAATGATTTATGATCTGTCAGTTCGCCTGACTTCTCGCCTTGAGAAGCGCGGGTATCTGCCGGACAGCGAGGAAGAGATCGTGGCCTACGGTCTCTTTTCGCTGTTATCGAAGCTGATGTACGCGGTCATCTGCCTGATACTGGGACTGATTTTTTCGGTTCCGCTCGAGAGCATGATTTTCTACGCCGTTTTCCTGTTCGTCAAGAAATACGGCGGCGGGTTCCACGCCTCGACCGAGGGCAGATGTATGATAATATCGACTATAGAAATACTCTTGTCGATATGCTTTGTTTTCTTCGCCCTGCGCGAGCCCGCGGTTTTGAAATCCGGTGCGCTCGCATCGGCAGTGGCATACATTATAATATGTATCCTCTCCCCTGCGGCGGCGAAAGAGAAGCCGCTCGACGGCGCGGAGAAAATCCGCTACCGCGAACGGTCGATAATCCGCGTTACGCTGACATTCGCAGTCATGACGGTGGTGCTTATCTTCGGCTATCCGAGGATATGCGCTCCGCTTTGCGCCGCGCTGCTGCTTGAGAGCGTCATGCTGACGGCAGGCAGGATATCGCTGAGAAGATACAGCCGCGAAACGGCAGAAGAGTAGACACAGAAGCCATCTCCGAAAAAGGGATGGCTTTTTGTGTTTTTTAATTGAGCTGCTCTCTCTTTCAACCGAATGAGAGCTTTCACGTCAGCAATGGTATTTTTTGACACAGCGCTATCTTTACTGCTTGACGTTTGTCTCCTCTTTCCATGTGTTCGCGCCGAAGTCGACTGTAACAACTGTGCCGTCGGAATAATAAGTGCGCTGGACGCGCGAGCCGTCAACAAATTCGTGGCGAACCATTTCTTTGTCGCAGAGCTTTGTCTGAAGAGCGCAGAGGCGCTCGACGCGCTCTATCTCCTTTTTCAGCGCGCCGTCTTCAATCAGATCGACATCCGCCGAACGCGCGTCGTTGCCGACCTTGAAATCCTTTTCGCCGTAGCAGTGAATATACGGCATACCGGCATGCATCGCGCAATAGAGCTCGCCGCTCTCGTCCTTGGGGATTCCCCAGTTGTTCCACCAATCCCACGGGATAACAAGGCAGTCGTGATAGACCAAACTCAGCAGCGGAATCGGTATGCCGACCGCCTGACCGTTGACCTGCGGGCGCAGTGCGTGCGGGCCGTGGTGAACAAGGCAGATGCTGTTGATGAGCTGAGCGCCCGGCTCTTCGGAGGACATGATAAGACCTTTTTTATTCAAATAGTCGAAGCACTCAGCGCGGTATTTTATGCTCTGCTCGCGGGTTATCTTATGATGCGGGTGGAAGCACTCATCGCCCCACATGATAGAAAAAACATCGAGATACGCGCCCTGAACATCTATGCCGTGCTCTTCGAGCTCGGTGTATGTTTTCTTGACGAAATCGGGAGCCTGCGAAGCGCAGAGGAAAGAGTGCTCGCCCCCGTCCCATATCGAGCAATATGGATGCCCGCCGTCGATATTTGTTACCGCCTTTTCCATATCAAAGAACTTCGAGGAATAATAGAAATCGCGGTACTGATCGTGCAGGGCGAAGATATAGCCGAGCTCGCGGCAGGTGTCGGCGAGCTCTTTCATGCCGTCCCAGCCGCCTGCCTCCGGGCAGGGCGGGAGTATATACGGATGGTCGTTGTCATAGCCGTGCTCGCCCCAGCCGTCGGTGTGGATATAGAGCTTTTTGAGCCCCGCCGCCTTGAGCGCTCTCATCTGCTCGGCGCGCTTATAGAACGAGGCATAGAGAGCCGAGTTCTGTCCGTCCTTGACATAGAACTGGGACTTCGGCTGTATGTTCGAATATATCTTATGGTGCAGAACCGGGCAGCCGATAAGATTCTCGATATTTTTATTTTCGTCTATTTTCTCTCGGAGCGTCTTGAGTTCGCCCCTGTCGGAGAGATACTTTCTGTAATCCTTTGCAACTGTGTTGTAATCGCCGCCGTGGTGGAAAACAAAGCGTATCCTGCGCTCATAAGAGAGCTTACCGAGGGACGAAGCCCAATGGACGGAGCTCAAGAATGCGCCGTGATGACCGAAAGACGAAAATATGCAGGCGTCATAGGGTGTTTCGACAATAGCCGAGAACATTCTGCCGTCGCATACCCTGCCCCAGACGGGCATATAGCAGTCGCCTGTGTTTATCTTGCGAAGATACTTCGTATAGGCAAAGGTCGAAGCGAAGTTTTCTTTGTATCCGTCTGGCAGCATGAAGCCCAGGCGCATGGCATCGACATGATAGGATACTTTGCCTTTTTTCTTCGAGTTAAACGGCGCGGGGAAATAGACGGCGCGGATATCATAGCCCGTCTCGTTTTCGGCTTTTATCGAGAAAACGACGGAGTTGCCGTCCTCAATGCGCGCGTTGGTCACGAGCGCAAAATCGAGCACCTTGCCGAACGCCACGAATTTTTCATAGCGGCATGTTACGCTCTTCCCGTCCTGCTTGACAGTCTTTTTCGTCGCGCTCTGAAGAGTTCTGTATGTAGTGCGGTATTTTTTGCCGATTTTCTTTCGGATTATGACATACGGCAGTCTGCCGTCGCTGACCCACTGAAAGCCGTCGTGGTCGATTGTATAATCGCCGGTCAATTTATTGAATGAAATTTTAAGCTGCCCGTTCATGTGAACCTCCGATATTTCCGTCGCGTTAGCGCCCGTTTTCTGCAATTATAGCATATGTTTTATCTTTTCGCATTCTTTTAAGCCTTTAAAATGCGCAGAAGAGTTTACAAAAATCTATCAACAGGTTCAGAAAATTCTATTTAACAGAATTATTAAAAAAGCAGCTGTAAAAGAGCTCGAGAGAATGAGAATCGAACCGGCGAGTGAGGAGTGAAAAGTGGATAGTGGTGAGTGGCAAGTGAAGAGTGAAGAGTGAAAAGTGAAGAGTGGAGAGTGGAGAGTGGAGAGTGAAGAGTGGAGAGTGAAGAGTGGAGAGTGAAGAGTGGAGAGTGAAAAAGTAAAAATCGGCAAATATCTGATGATACTTGCCGATTTTCGCCTGGTGCGGATAACAGGGATCGAACCTGCATGGTTGCCCACCGGATCCTAAATCCGGCGCGTCTGCCAATTCCGCCATATCCGCATATGTGCCGTCCGCCGAATGTCGGCGCGGCTTTTGACTGCTCTATTATATCAGGGATAATAATTATTTTCAAGTTTTTCGCGTCCTGAGCTATAAAAAATAAAAAAAAGCTTGCTTTTTTGCGAGTTATCTGTTATCATATCATCTGTTACCGAGTAAAGAAGGAGGTGCGACACATGGCAAAATGCGAATATTGCGGTAAGGATGTGTCTTTCGGCATCAAGGTTTCCCATTCTCACAGACGTTCAAACAGAACCTGGAAGCCCAACATTAAAAGGGTCAAGGCTATAGTGAACGGCTCTCCCAAGAGAGTTTATGCATGTACTCGTTGCCTTCGTTCCGGCAAAGTTACACGCGCTGTCTGATGACCGAACAGATATTCACGGCACTGTTTTAAACAGTGCCGTAATTTTTTTGCCTTTTTATATTCATGCTTCGGCATCTTTTTGGGCGGGATATAATACTATTATATATTCTGTACGTTTCTGACCGCCGACAAAGTTTATGACATAATTGTAAACTTTGGAAAAAGGTATTGATTTTTGGTACAAATGGGTTTAGAATATGAATTAGCACTCGGGGATGTAGAGTGCCAAAAGATTTTTAAGCTTGCATTTTTTATAGTTCAGGAGGAATCGATATGAACATTAAACCGCTTGCAGACAGAGTTGTTGTCAAGCCTGTCGAGGTTGAAGAAACTACGAGCAGCGGCATTATCCTCGCCGCTTCCGCACAGGAGAAGCCCCAGGTTGCTGAGGTCGTTGCAGTGGGCCCCGGCGGACTCGTTGACGGCAAGGAAGTTGAGATGTACGTCAAGGTCGGCGACAGAGTCATAACCGGCAAATATTCCGGCACTGAGGTCAAGCTCAACAAAGAGGAATACACCATAGTCCGTCAGAGCGACATTCTCGCTATCGTAGAATAATCGGAGGTAATTTATCATGGCAAAACAGATCATTTACGGCGAGGAAGCCCGCAAGGCTCTCCAGGCCGGTATCGATAAGCTCGCTAACACAGTTAAAATCACGCTCGGCCCCAAGGGCAGAAACGTTGTGCTCGACAAGAAGTACGGCGCTCCCCTCATCACCAACGACGGTGTCACCATCGCCAAGGATGTTGAGCTCGAAGATCCCTTTGAGAACATGGGCGCTCAGCTGATAAAAGAAGTCGCCACAAAGACAAACGATGTCGCGGGCGACGGCACCACCACCGCTACCCTGCTCGCTCAGGCACTCGTCCGCGAGGGCATGAAGAACGTTGTTGCAGGCGCAAACCCGATGGTCATCAAGAAGGGCATCCAGAAGGCTGTTGACGCCGCTATTGAGGCTGTCAAGTCCCACTCTCAGCCTGTTAAGGGCACCGAGGACATCGCGAGAATAGCCACCATTTCCTCCGCTGACGAGGACATCGGCAGAATCATTGCCGACGCTATGGAGAAGGTCACCTCCGACGGCGTTATCACCGTTGAGGAGTCGAAGATTGCACAGACCGAGGCAGAGGTTGTCGAGGGCATGCAGTTCGACAGAGGCTACATCTCCCCCTACATGGTAACCGACACCGACAAGATGGAAGCCGTCATTGACGACGCTCTCATCCTTATCACAGACAAGAAGATCGCAAGCATTCAGGATCTTCTTCCCCTGCTTGAGCAGATCATGCACGCAGGCGGAAAGCTTATAATCATCGCTGAGGACATCGAGGGCGAGGCTCTTTCGACCATCCTTGTCAACAAGCTTCGCGGCGTGTTCACCTGCGTGGGCATCAAGGCTCCCGGCTTTGGCGACAGACGCAAGGAGATGCTCCAGGATATCGCTATCCTCACCGGCGGCAAGGTCATCACCTCCGAACTCGGTCTTGAGCTCAAGGACACCCAGATTTCCGATCTCGGCCGCGCACGCCAGGTCAAGGTCTCCAAGGAGAACACCATCATCGTTGACGGCGCAGGCGACAAGGACGCTATTAAGTCCAGAGTCAACCAGATCCGCACCCAGATTGAGAACACCGCTTCCGACTATGACAGAGAGAAGCTTCAGGAGCGCCTTGCAAAGCTTGCAGGCGGCGTAGCAGTCATCAAGGTCGGCGCAGCTACCGAGACCGAGATGAAGGAGAAGAAGCTCCGCATCGAGGATGCTCTCGCAGCAACCAAGGCTGCTGTCGAAGAGGGTTCCGTTGCAGGCGGCGGTGTCGCTCTGCTCAACGCTATCCCCGCAGTCAAGACTCTGCTTGACAGCACCGAGGATTCCGACGAGAAGACCGGCGTGAAGATCGTTCTCAAAGCTCTTGAAGAGCCCGTTCGCCAGATCGCTTCCAACGCAGGACTTGAGGGTTCGGTCATCATCAACCACATCGTTGAGTCCGGCAAGATCGGCTACGGCTACAACTTCGCTTCCGACGGATATGTTGACATGTTCGAGGCAGGCGTTGTTGACCCGACAAAGGTCACCCGCTCCGCTCTGCAGAACGCCGCTTCCGTTGCGGCAATGGTTCTGACCACCGAGAGCCTTGTCACCGACAAGCCCGACCCGGCAGCAGACGCAGCAAACGCCGCAGCGATGGCTGCACAGGCCGGCGGCGGAATGTATTAATCAAAGCTGAATAAATGATTTGAGCCGCTCGGGCAACCGGGCGGCTTGATTTTTTTGTATAGATTTGTAGGTGTAGCTGCCGGAAATAAACAGCCATACAATATTGCAAACCAGCACAATCGTGTAGTGGCGAATATTATTCGCTCGTGAGGCTTGTGTCATTCTATCGGCACGCACACCGAAGATTATATCTTGAACGCCGGCGAAATGCCCCGGTTCCGGCTTACGCCGAGCCAACTCCACCTTGCAGAGGTGTCTAAATAGATTTCGCTACAAATCCCCAATTTGCAGGGCTCGCGACAATTCAAATTCCCGTAATCACCTTCTTAAATTAAAGCAAAAAATCCGCCCGGAATTGGGCGGATTAGTTATTTTATAACCGTATCAATCGCTTTTCTGACATCGGCGGCGACGGAATCTATATCGCGTGCGGCGTCGATAACGACGATATTGTCTCTGTCTTTGAGCAGTTCAAACGCGCTGTAATACCGCTCGCGGATGGCGTTTATCTGCTCCGGGTCGCGCTCGAAAATTTCGAGATACACGCGCCCGTTTTCTATTCTCTCATGGCAGCTCTCCGGGTCGACATCGAAGAAGATGCAGATATCCGGCTTGAGTATGCCGGGGCAGTTGAGGTTCATATCGATGACCCACTGCCTGTCCTCCCCCACCGCCTGATAGGCGATGGACGAATAATAATATCTGTCGCACACGACATCGATTCCCGCTTCGAGCGTCTTTTCTATGCCGTTGACGGGGTTCATGTTGTGCGCCACGCGGTCTGCGAGGAAGAGCGCGGCGAG
>JBNMIN010000036.1:0-20216 GCA_050873305.1 Oscillospiraceae bacterium | reverse complement strand
CATGATAGGCAACTATGCGACGAACTTCCTCTCGACCTTTGTCGAGAGCTCGACCGGCATAACATTTGAATATCCCGACTCGCGCACCCCGACGACTCCGCTCGGCATTGTGATGTATCTTATCCAGCTTGCCGTAGTGCCGGCGCTCGTTGAGGAATATGCGCTGCGCGGCGTTGTCATGATGCCCGCGCGCAAATTCGGCAACTGGTTCGCAATTCTTGTCTCGTCCGCCCTGTTCGGCATGATGCACGGCAACCTCGTCCAGGCTCCGTTCGCGTTTATCGTCGGCATCGGCATCGGCTATTTTGTTATCGTCACCGGCTCAATGTGGACGGGAGTCATGATTCATTTCTGCAACAACATGTTCTCCGGCGTTATCTCGATACTCTATGAATTCCTGCCGGAAAAGACGGTCAACCTCGTCTATTATATCTGCGTCGCAGTGTTCTTTGCGGCGGGCATAATCTGCCTGATTCTCTTCATGAGAAGGGCGCGCCAAAAGAATATCCCGACGAAATTCAGAAAACCGCGCACCGCCCTTTCGCGCGGCGAGCGCACGGCGGCATATTTCATAAATGTCCCGATGATAATCTCTATCATCTATCTGCTCTACACGACATATACTTTTATCACATGGCCTTCGTAACCGGGGAGTGGAAGAATGACTGACAGAGAGCTTATGCAGGCGGCGATCGCGCTTGCACGGGAGGCAGCGGCGGACGGCGAAGTGCCCGTCGGCGCGGTGGTCACAAGAAACGGAGAGATAGTTTCGGTCGGGCGCAACAGGCGCGAAAAGGACAAAAACGCCCTCGCCCATGCAGAAATAGAAGCGATAGACAGAGCGTGCAAGGCACTCGGCGGCTGGCGGCTCTGGGAGTGCGAACTGTTCGTGACGCTCGAACCGTGCCCGATGTGCGCCGGAGCGATAATAAACTCGCGCATAAAGCGCGTGGTGTTCGGGGCATATGACCCGAAGGCGGGCTCGTGCGGATCGGTAAACAATCTGTTCTCTTTTCCGTATAATCACTCGCCCGAAGTCGAGAGCGGATTCATGCAGGACGAGTGCGCTCTGCTTTTGAAGCAGTTCTTTGCCGAGCTGCGCAGGACAAAATAAATTCCCGAAAGGGCTGAAGGATATGGCAATAAAGGATCTTGCCGAACTCATCAAAAAATTCACTCAGAAAGACAAATTCAAACCATCCACAGTGCAGGTCATCAGGGCGGCAAAAAATCCGCCCGTTCCCGCGCAGAACGAGGATATCTCTGTCCCGTCGGAGGGCGAGCGCATCCATTTTCTCAACACCGGGCGCTCGGACTGCATTCTTCTCCAGAGCGAAAGTAAATTTGCTCTCGTTGACTGCGGCGACGCGGAGCACGCGAAGCACACGGCGCGATATCTCAAAGAAACCGCCGGCGGTAAGATAAATCTCGATTTTGTCGCGATAACCCATCTCCATTCCGGCCATGTCGGCGGACTTGAGACGCTCCTTGACGACGGTGATATAACGATCGGCAAGATATATCTCAAGCCGTTTATCAGTCCTAACCTCGCGCAGTGGGACAAGTGTCTCCACGACGGCGACGCGCTGTATAAATCGCTCAGCGAAAAGGCGCAGAGCATGAACATTCCGGTCATCGGCTGCGTGCCGGACGAGCCGTTTGCGCTGGGTGACTGGACTCTGCGTTTCTTCAACACCGAGCCCGACTCATATCACAAGAACATCGGCGAAAACGACAACTCGCTTGCCATACTCGCCGGGCAGGGCGGCAGGCGTATTCTTTTGGCGGGCGACATGGTAAACGACACCGGCGATCTCGCGAGGCTCGCAAACGCCGTCGGGCGCATTGACGCGCTGAAAGTCCCCTGTCACGGCGAACACGCCGTCCCGCAGGAGGTACTGGACAAGCTCCGCCCCGAGACGATGATAATCACGAACCGCCTAGCCGAGATATCGGACGATGTGCTCGTCGGCATAATGTCGGCGTTCGGGCGCAAGGCGTATTCGACCTCGGACAGCGGCGGAATAGCCCTCACTCTAACGCACGGCGGGCTTGAAGTCAGCCGCGAGATACAGCTTCGGGAAACAGCATAAAATAAATGTAAAACCGCGGAGGCAGATATATTCTGTCTCCGCGGTGTGATTTTTGCGTGTGGGTGCGCGAAAATTGAAGCTTTATACTTTAAAACAGGCTATCTCTCCCTGCAGCGGCACCAAAATAGCTTCACCTGCATACATGAAATTATTTTCAAAACACAAAGTCAAAAATCCTACCCAACGAAAAGTTCAGGTAGGATTTATTATTTTATCAGTCTTTTTTCTGAGCTCCGCCATGGCGGCGAAGTGGAGGACATCGAACTCCTCGGGCGCGTTTTCTCTGAGCATTCGGAGATGCTCGCGCTCCCAGCTCTCTATCTCCTCGGGCGTCAGCGAGGCGCCGATTCCGCGGCAGGCTTTCATCCTGCCGTTCCAGCTCTCGCGCGTAAAATGCACCTTCAGCTTCCACTCCTCATGATGCACGAGCTCGAACTTTTCTTTATAGCAGGCGGGTATCTCTATCGCGTGCATCGTCTCGCCCGCGCCGCTCCAGTCGGGGCTGTATCTGAGTACGAGATTCTCGCTCATCCCGGCAATTTTGTCCTCATACGGCAGCCACTCCATGCACAGAACGAGAAAACGCCCGTTGCTTTTGAGCATGCGGCAGAGCTGCGGAATGAGCTTTTCGTGGTCGAAATACCAGAAGCACTGACATGCGGTCGCGGCGTCAAAGGACGCGTCCGGGAAGTCTATCTTTTCGGCGGGCATCGCGTAATAGCCGATGTCCATGCCCTGCGAGAGCTTTTTTGCCTGCTCTATCTGCTCGGGGGATATGTCCGTCCCCGTCCATTTTGCGCCGAAGCGGTACATGTTGCGCGGCAGAACGCCCGTGCCCGTGCCGAGATCGAGCACGCTCTGCCCCGGAATGCCGATTTTGCGGGCGGCTATTTTTTCATAGAACTCGGTCGGGTATATGTCGCGAAAACGCGCATAATCGCCCGAGGTTCTGCCCCAGTCGAACGCCTTGCCGCCGTCGATTCTCTCATCTTTTATATCCATGATATCACCCTGTGTTTTGACCCCGTCCGCGTGGCAGACAGGGTCAGATTAGTTTTATTTATCTCCAGAGATTCATCCAGAAAGCGCCTTCAACGCCCGTGAACGAGATCAGCTGAGCCATGTTCACATATATGCACGCGACGGTCGAGACCGTGAATATCAAATCGACAAGCTTCTTTGTGCTCTCCGACTTGATGCTCTTATAGAGCGTGAACGCGATGACGAGCGCGCCGATGACCATCTGCCATGAGAAGTCCGCGTTGTAGCGCACGGCATAGCCGCTCTCCCACGAGGAGAAGATTATCGCGAGCGGCATGAGAATGCAGGTCACGCCGATAAGCAGGATAGGCAGCACGCGCTTTTTCTTCTCGACGCGCTGCAATGCCTTGCCCGAGAACAGATAGGCGAATACAGGCAGCGCGCGGTATATGATTCCGACGGAAATGAGATTCTTGCCCGCATCGTCGAAGAACATATAGCCGTTGAGCCCGAAGCGCTCCGCCGAGGAAGCGAGGTGCGTGAATGTCTTGGGCGTGAAGTGCGGCATATTCAGAAGATACGCATACATATTGACGAGTACATATTTCCAGTGGAACTCCGAATGAGTGAAGTCGTTTATAGTCAGCGAATACTGAATGCCGAAGTCGAGCGGATTGTCGAAGCGCAGATAGTTATATACCATCTGTCCGAGGGCGATAACGCCGAGCGGGACGAGGGCGACAGCCGCATATTTGAAGAACGCGCGGGTCTTCTGCTTCTTTTCGAGTCCGTCGAGCGCCTTCTTGAGTCCGCCCGCGAAGAAGAACAGCGCGGCGATGCAATAGACCGCGAGCGTCGGGCGGCAGAGCACGGCATAGCCGAGGAAGAACGAGGCAAAGCCGAGGCGGACATATGAGATTTTGCCGTCCCAGAGAATGTTCGAGGTCATGAGCAGATACGCGCCGATAGTCACGCACATGAATCCGCCGGAGATGGCAAGCTCATAGAACAGCGGACGCGCCGCGGAGAACATGATTCCCGAGGACATCTGCAATGTTATCAATCCGGCGAGCACCGTGTTTGTCGGCAGGTCGCGGAATTTTTTGTCTATTACCGCAAGATATATCTTCGTCAGGAATATTATTCCGACGAGCGCAAACATCAGCGTCGCCCAGCCGGTCGGGAAATAGCAGCCCGTTATCAGATGATACGGCAGGAACAGCGCGATAACCGGACCGATGCCGTAATATGAATAATATTTGCCGTTATACAGGCAGTGATCCCAGAGGAAGTTGCCCGCGCCTATCTCGGCATCACGCCTTGTGTATTCATAGGGGTTGTCCATTTTGAGCAAATCTTCGTCCGGCTCTTCGAGAAGGTTCACCTGATGATGCTCAAACGCGTCAACGAGCTCTTTGGTTATCTGGTCGCCCTCCTGCGAAGTGAAGCTGTAGTGCGTAGTCGACCAGCCTTTTCGTATGTTCGTGAATGTGAGATACACCGAAAATATCATTGCGGCGGCGGTTATGACTGCCGCGATGCGGGTGCAGTTGACTCTGTTTTCGGAGAATTTCTTGCGTGCGCCGGCGGGATTCGCTATAACATAGATGATAATTACGGCGGCAATGGCTATGAATAAATATATGAGAATGATTTCCGCTATGTGCAGCGCGCTTATCGACTGATTGAGCGTGATGCCCTTGAGCGTTGCGCCGTGATAATCGTCGAGTGATATCTCAAGTCTGAGACTCGATACCTCGCCGGAAAAGTTGCAGGTCATGACATTGTCGAGCCCTTTTTCGAGCGTGAGCTTCGCTAAGTTCGTGCGATAATATGAGCTCGTTGAATCGGCAAAATCGACATAGACCTTGCCGCCCTTTGTCGCCTCTCCGAAGTCGACATCGAACCCTATCGAACCGACGCGCGCGTCAATTCCGGTGAACTCTATCTCGGAATAACCCTCGCCGAGGGTTATCGTGCCGTTGTCGTTATAAGTAATATTGGCTCCGTCCGCGCGGGAGAGGTCGAGCGGCTGCTCTTTGTATCCCCCGAGAAGCCTGTTTATCGGCGTGAAATTCATCACGCACAGGCTCACGACCGTTACTATAACAAACAGAACGGCGACGCATACGGAAAGCTTTTTCAGAAATTTTCTGTTTTCTCTGTCCATAGGTACCTCACAAGTTTTTTAAAGTCAGCTAATTATACCCTATTCGGGGCGATTTTTCAAGTTTGTTGTTAAATCCGAAAAAGCGGAGTTATATAAAAAGACACGGCTCACATAAGCTGTGAACCGTGCCTTTTCTATTTTGCTATTCGATTAATACTTGACGTTGCTTATCTCAAGATAATTGTCGAGAACCGCGCTGCCGTCAAACTTGCTGCCTATGACCTTGCCGGAGCCGGTGATGAGGACATGCATATACTGGTTGAGCGACACCATGTGGTTGTTCTTGGGATTGTAAGTAAGAACTGCGGTGCAGTCATAATACTTGAGCGAATACTCAACATCCTTGACGACCTTCGTGACTCTGGGGTCGTTCTTGAGGGTGTTGTCAACGTCCGCCTTGGCGATGGGGCTGAACATCGTTCCGGTGAAGCCCTTCGGGATAACGCCGGTTGTGGGGTTGCAGGGCTCGGGATTGACATCCTCTTTGAGGACTATCGTGATTTTGTAGTTGCCGTTCGAGAGCACTTCGCACTTTGCGCTCTTTATCTTGCTGACATCGGTCAGCGTGCAGCCCTTTGTGGGATGCTGATAGATCGGGAACCACTTCATATCGGTGCCCTTCGGGTTGTTCTCGTGCTTGCTGCCCTTTGCGTCCTTTTCGCTGGTCATGAACAGCTCGGCAACGGGAAGAGCCGCGTTGATAACAAAGCCGTCGAAGTTTCTCTTGTCCTTGGGCAGGGTCTGCCACTCGGACTTCTCATAGCCGACCTTGCTGCTCTTTGCGAGATTGAGAACGTCTCTGTAAGCGGCGAGGATCTCGGCATAGCTCTCGGGCTTGCCGTTCGAGGGCTTTGCGGAGCTGTCGGCGGGAGCCTTGGTCTCGATAACGGTGTGACCCTCTTTGTCGGTCACTATCTCGGTCTCGACTGCGGTCGAGTCGGAAGTCGCTTCCGAAGAAGCCTCGGGAAGCAGATCGTCCGTGATAGCGTCGCCGTTTATGGCAACGTCGCCGGCGGCAGTTGTGTCGTTGTTATTCTTGTCGTTCTTGCAGGCCGCGAAGCTTGCAATCATGGCGATCGCGAGCAGAAGAGCCGCGATTCTCTTGAGATTCTTATTCATTGTTTTCTATCCCCTTAGAAAAATCAATATTTGAAGCTTGAATAGCTTACATACGATGTTCCGGTAGCGGTGGGCTTGCCGATGCCGATGTCGATGTTGACGGTGATATCAAACTTGACATCGAGCTTGACGAAATGGCCGGTAGCGGCATCGATAGTTGCGGTAACAACCGCGCCCGAGTAGCTCTCGGTGACCTTTGCGCTGCCGTAAACTTCGTCGATAGCGTCATAGATGCAGCTGGCTCTCTTGTGGTCATAGTAGCCCTTGTCCTTGTCGCCGACGCAGATTCCGCTCTTGTCGAGGGGAGCGTTGCAGGTCGCGGTGCCCTTGGTCGCATAGGAGTTGCCGTTCTTGATGTTGATGGTGATTATGTAGTTCGAGCCGCTCTGCTTGCAGGAAGCTGCGGTGACATCGCCGGTGCCGAGGGTCGAAGCTCTGAGGAAATACTTGTTGGTATCGGTATCCCACTGACCCTTGGTTACGGTCTCGTTGTAGGCGTTCTCGGCGCCGATGCCCATGAACTTGTAGATAAGGCTCTTGAACTGCTTGACAACAGCGTTTGCCTCGATCTTCTCGTTCTTGGTCTCTCTGTGCTTTGTGAAGCCGACCTTGTCGGAGACTGCTGCCTTTGTGGCGGCGTTGTAATAGTTGAGGATATCCGCGGTGCTCGAGGGAGCCTTGTTGCCCTTCGAGGTGACTACGGGAGCCTTGCCGCTGTCGGCGGGCTTGGTCTCGATGACCTTGCCGGAAGCGTCGGTAACGGTCTCGACCTCGGTGGACTCGGCAGAAGCGTCCTCACTTGAGGCTTCTGCGGGGGTGCTCTCGTCGGAGACGGTGTTGTTTGCGTCTGCGGAGCTCTCGGAGGGAGCTGTGGAATCGCCGTTGTCCTTGTCGCTCTTGCACGCCGCGAACGAGAATATCATCGCGAGGACAAGAAGCAGGGAAGCGATCTTCAGAAGATTCTTTTTCATGTCAAAAACCTTTCATAAAATATTTTCGGGTCTTTCCGCCCGTTTTTGTGGTACTATAAATCTACACTAAAACTCGCATAATGTCAAGTAAATTTTGATAAAAACAAAATTAATAACGCCGTGTTTTTATGCAAGATAACGTCATAGACTGCCTTTTAGTAATAGATTGTTTACATTCGCTTTTATAAAGTTATGGAATTTCGCCGAAAGTTATGATATAATATCAAGGTATATGTGCTCCGGCACATAAGATACACATTAAAAGGAGTCTGCGGCATGGCGGAGAAAAAGCTCATCTCATGGAATGTCAACGGAATAAGAGCGTGCATCGGCAAGGGCTTTTCCGAGGCTTTTGCGGCGCTTGATGCCGATATCCTCTGCCTGCAGGAGACGAAGGTTCAGGCGGGGCAGGTCGACTTTGCACCCGAGGGCTACCACTGCTACTGGAACTACGCCGAAAAAAAGGGCTATTCCGGCACGGCGGTCTTTTCGCGCGAAGAGCCTTTGAGCGTGTCATACGGCATCGGCATCCCCGAGCACGACCGCGAGGGCCGCGTGATAACGCTCGGATTTGAAAATTTCTATTTCGTCTGCGTCTATACCCCCAATTCGCAGGACGGACTCGCCAGGCTTGACTACAGAATGACATGGGAGGACGCGTTCAGGGACTATCTTCTCTCGCTCGACAGGGACAAGCCCGTAATAGTCTGCGGCGATATGAACGTCGCGCACAACGAGATAGATTTAAAGAACCCCAAGACGAACCGCAAGAACCCCGGCTTCACGGACGAAGAGAGAAGCAAGATGACCGAGCTGCTCTCGGCGGGCTTCACTGATACATTCAGATATTTCTATCCCGACGCCGAGGGGCAGTACAGCTGGTGGAGCTACCGCTTCAAATCGCGCGAGCGGAACACGGGCTGGCGTATCGACTATTTTCTCTGCTCCGAGCGGCTCAACAGCCGCCTTACAGGCGCGAAAATACATCAGGAGATATTCGGCTCCGACCATTGCCCGGTCGAGCTGACTGTCGATATATAAAAAAAGCGCCGCCGGAAAGGCGACGCAGGAAAGCTTGATTTTATATTGAGTTTTCGCTGAAGTCGATAACGAGCTTGTCGCGCTTCATCTCGAGCTTCGTGTATTTCACTCCCGCGGCGTCGAACATTCTTTTCGATGCGCGCACGCTGTCGGTGTTGCGGTATTTGTCGCTGATATAAATTACCTCTTTTATCCCGCTCTGGATTATCGCCTTGGCGCACTCGTTGCAGGGGAAAAGCGCGACATAGACCTTGCATCCGCGCAGATCGCCGCTGGCGTTCAATATCGCATTGAGCTCTGCGTGGCAGACATAGGGGTATTTCGTATCAAATGCGTTGCCCTCGCGCTCCCACGGGAACTCGTCATCGTCGCAGCCGGAGGGGAAGCCGTTATAGCCGACGGACATTATCCTGTTTCTGTCGTTTACGATGCAGGCGCCCACCTGGGTGTTCGGATCCTTGCTCCTGTAAGCCGAGAGCATCGCGATCCCCATAAAATACTCGTCCCACGAGATATAATCGCTTCTTTTAGGCATTTTTCACCGCTCCGTTTCCCTTATAATAGCATAATATATCAATCCGATATTAACATATCCAAGCCGTTAAGGCAAGAAGAAATTTTTGAGGTGACTTTCTATGGGTCTTTTAAAGAAAATTTTCGGAGACTACTCTTCGAGAGAAATCAAGCGCATCACGCCGATAAAAGACAAGGTGCTCGCGCTTGACGAGGAATATTCAAAACTCACCGACGAGGAGCTCAAGGCAAAAACCCCTTATTTCAAGGAGCGCCTCGCCAACGGCGAGACCCTTGACGATATCCTGCCCGAGGCGTTCGCCGCCTGCCGCGAGGCTTCGTGGCGTGTGCTCGGGATGAAGCACTTCCCCGTGCAGATTCTCGGCGGTATCGTTCTGCATCAGGGACGCATCGCGGAGATGAAGACCGGCGAGGGCAAAACGCTCGTCGCAACGCTCCCCGCTTATCTCAACGCGCTCTCCGGCAACGGAGTCCACATCGTCACGGTCAACGACTACCTCGCACGCCGCGACAGCGAGTGGATGGGCAAGGTCTACCGCTTCCTCGGACTCAAGGTCGGTCTGATAATCCATGAAAAGAACAACGACGAGCGCCGCGAGGCATACGCCGCCGACATAACCTACGGCACGAACAACGAGATGGGCTTCGACTATCTGCGCGACAACATGGTGCCCTACAAAGAGCTCAAGGTTCAGCGCGGTCACTCGTTCGCGATAGTCGACGAGGTCGACTCGATACTTATCGATGAGGCGAGAACACCGCTCATCATATCCGGCCGCGGCGACCGCTCGACCGATCTCTATAAGCAGGCGAATTCTTTCGCCCGCACGCTCAACTTCGAGCGCATAAAGGAGCTCCGCTCCTCTTCGAGACTCGAAGATACCGCCGACCAGGTCAGCGAAAACTGCGATGTCATCGTCGACGAAAAGGCGAGAACCGCCGTCCTGACCCAGAAAGGTATCGCAAAGGCTGAGAAGTATTTCAATCTCGACAACCTCATGGATCCGTCGAATATGACCATACAGCACCACATCAACCAGGCGATAAAGGCGATAGGCGTCATGCGCCGCGATGTTGACTATGTCGTGAAGGACGGCCAGGTGCTCATAGTTGACGAGTTCACCGGACGCATCATGCTCGGCAGACGCTACAACGAGGGTCTGCATCAGGCAATCGAAGCGAAAGAGGGCGTCAATGTTGAGCACGAGAGCAAGACGCTCGCAACCATTACATTCCAGAACTACTTCAGACTCTATGACAAGCTCTCCGGTATGACCGGTACCGCGATGACCGAGAGTGAGGAGTTCCAGGAGATATATTCGCTCGACGTCGTGGAGAACCCGACGAACAAGCCGATGATAAGAAAGGATATGGACGACCTCGTCTACAAGACCGAGCCCGCGAAGTTCAACGCTGTTATCGACGACATTGTCGAGCGCCACGAAAAGGGTCAGCCCGTGCTTGTCGGTACGATATCCATAGAGAAGTCCGAAACGCTCAGTAAGCTCCTCAAAAAGCGCGGCATCAAGCACGAAGTGCTCAACGCCAAGTACCATGAAAAGGAAGCGGAAATTGTCGCGCAGGCAGGTAAGCTCGGCGCGGTCACGATAGCCACGAACATGGCGGGACGCGGAACCGATATCATGCTCGGCGGTAACGCGGAGTTCCTTGCGAAGTCCGAGATGCGCCGCAAGGGCTACAGCGAAGAGCTTATAGCCGAATCGACCGGCTTCGGCGACACGGACAACGAGGATATAATCAGCGCGAGAGAGGAATTCCAGGCTCTCGAGAAGAAATACAAAGATGAAATCTCAGGCGAGGCGGAGCAGGTCAGGCAGGCAGGCGGTCTTTGCATCATCGGCACAGAGCGCCACGAATCCCGCCGAATCGACAACCAGCTGCGCGGACGTTCCGGCCGTCAGGGCGACCCCGGCGTGAGCCGCTTCTACCTGTCGCTCGAGGACGATCTGATGCGCCTGTTCGGCGGCGAGCGCGTGACGACTATAATGAACACGCTCAGAACCCCCGAGGATATGCCGATAGAGTCGAAGATGATCTCGAATGTTATCGAGAGCTCGCAGAAGCGCGTCGAGTCGCGCAACTTCTCGGTGCGTAAGAGCGTCCTGAGCTTCGACGATGTCATGAACCGCCAGCGTGAGCTTATCTACAAGCAGCGCGACCAGGTGCTCGACGGCGAGAACCTCAAGCCCGTTATCCTCAAGATGCTCGACGAGTGCATCGCCGAATCCATAGATTTCTATTGCCCGAAGGCGCTCTCCCACTCCGACTGGAACATAGCCGGACTGCGTGAGAAGTTCCTCGGCTGGCTGACCACCCCCGAAGACTTCGTTGACGGCTTCGACCGCGACGAGGCGAAGGAGGAGCTCACCGAGCGCGGACACAAGATTTATGACGAGCGCGAAGAGCTCATGGGCGTTGACGAAAACGGCGTGCCGATAATGAGAGCACTCGAACGCATGGTTCTGCTCAAGATGGTCGACAGCAAGTGGATGGATCACATCGACGCCATGGAAGAGCTCAAGCGCGGCATAGGACTTCGCTCCTACGGCCAGCAGGATCCCGTTGTTGCGTTCAGGCAGGAGAGCTACGATATCTTCGACGAGATGACAATGTCTATCCGCGAGGACACCGTCCGCCTGATGATGACCATCATGCCCAAGAACGAGGAGGACACCAAGCGCAAGCAGGTCGCCGAGATAACCTCGACCAGCGGCGCGTCCGACGGCAGCGAAAAGGGCCGCACCGTCCGCAAGGGCGCAAAGATAGGCCCGAACGATCCCTGCCCCTGCGGCAGCGGCAAGAAATATAAGAAGTGCTGCGGCGCAGTGAACAAGTAAGATATATAATAAATTCCCTCTTCGGACGAGCTTCCGGAGAGGGAATTTTTTGTGATGATTTAAAGCAATTTTGAATTTACTAAACCCGACGCATCACGCAACATCAAAATCTATATTTCACTTATTACTCCTCACAAACACAAAAATCCGCCTTGCTTTCGCTTGGCGGATTTTCTGTTTCTTGCTTTTCACTGTTTGACTGTTATTATATAGCATCCGGTGTTGTCCGGGGATACTACTGCCGTGCCGAACGATTTCGGCATCGTCACGCTCTCGCCGATAGTCTGCCTTGAAATTAAATATCCGTCGGCGGAGTACCACTCGCCTATTTCAAGCGAGTCGATATATTTTTCGAGCGTCAGGCGGTCGTTGTATATTATCGCCGCGTGGGGCTTGCCGACATAGCGAATGTGCCACGGTTCGAATTTTATGCCCGTCGAGCTCTTGCCGTAGGACGGATAGCGGATTATAAATCCGTACTTCCACGACTCGGAGTTGACGAACTGCCCGGCGGGGCTTTTGACGAAGCCCTCGCCCGCGAAATTCTTGACATAAACATCGATGCCGAGTCCCGTCTGGTGCTCGCTCGCGCCGGGCGCGGCGGCGGTCGAGGAATCGCTGTTGTAGAGCTCCTTCTGCTCGTCCGCGTCGCGGATGCTGCTCATGACAAGGAGCTTGCAATCGGTCTTTCCCGTCACTGCGGCGGACAGCTCCGAAAAGCTCTCTGCGGCGCAGGCGTTCATTATAACGCCCGTCTTTTTGTATTCCGCAAGATCGGGCTTATCTTTATTATCCAGAGGATGCTCGGAGTTCACAAGCATCAGGCTCTGATTAAAAGTCACGCGCGAATCGGCGCGCAGGGCGTCGATATTTATTTCATCGAGCTCGGGCGAAATCTTCGCGACCGTTATCTTCCGGGTGTTCAGCCCGAGGTATTCCCCGGCAACGAACCGCAGGTGCGGTCTTATCGCAAAGACCGCGAGCAGCGCCGCCATAACCGCGAGGACTGAGATTATCAGCCCCGCAGAGATTCTTTTTCTCAGTTTCTTCTTCAATCCGGCACCTCTTTTATGCGTGCGTCTGGATATAGGGAACAAGCTCCGTCATCGCATACTGCGCGCCGGCAAGGCACATTGAAAAGAGCATGAGCACGCAGGTCATGATGCACGAGGGGACATCGAGCTTCGCCTTTTCCGCGTCTTTTGAAAACGCGTGGACGAGCATTTCGACACCGAGGGAGATAAATATAACCGGCCAGAATTTTATGATTTCAAGATAGTTGAGGCTCCTGATGAATGCGCTGAGCAGGAACAGCATGCCGAAAACAACGAGAGTCAGACCGAATGTTACCGAGCCTACGCGTTTTGCCGCCATGTTATCTGTCCTCCTCTTCGCTGTCGTTATTCTCGCTGTCAAGCTCGCGCTTCTTGTGCGTGATGAGCTTGACACCGATGACTATCAGGAGCACCGCGACGGCGACCTGCGGAAGTCTGTAGGACACTTCGCTGAGAACCTCAGCGCCCGTCTCGCTGAGCAGGCGGCTCAGGACATTGACGATTATCTTATCCCAGAGCAGGTAAACGCCGATTATCACGGCGGCGATACCGCCGATTTTCAGCACGCTTGCGGAAGCGACCTTCTTGAAGCGCGGATCGGAGCGCATATTCTGCGGCATACCGTTTAAGAAGAACAGGAAGTCATCCTGAACCTTCGCGAACTTATCCTCGGGCAGATGATACTTGTTCCACGCGTCGAAGAAGCTGTAGAACCACAGTACCGGGAGCAGGAGCAGAAGCGCCGGGACATCTGTCATCATCGCGAGTCCCGCGCCCGCGACAAAGGCGAGCATTATCACAAGTCCGCGCTTGACGAGACCTATATACATATGCGCCGCGCCCGGGATGAGTGAAAACAGGAAAAAGAGTATCTTATTCTTTTTGTTCATTATTATTTCCTCCTAAGTCAGAGATTTTCTGTTTGAATTCGTTGAAGCTCTCGTCGATCGACTGGCTTATCGAGCGGCTCTTGTCGTTTATCTTCGACATGTCGATATCGTTTATCTTCGTTATGTGCCTGAACGCGCCGGAGAATATCATCACGAGCGCCGCGCATATTCCCGCGACCACTCTCACGGAATACATCAGCAGGTTATCCTGCCTGCGCTTCTCGCGGGTCTTTTCTTTCGCCGCGGCGGCGAGTATTTCCTCGCTCATGCCCGCGGGCGGATCGACGCAAGCCATGTCGAGCGTCAGGTCGGCCATACGGTCGGCGCACTCGTCGCATTTTGCTATGTGCTCCATGACTTCGGCCGCTTCGCTTTCGCTCAGTCCGCCGCGCAGCAAGAGCATTATTCTTTTATCGTCTGCGTGTGTCATTGCAGTATGACCTCCTTCAGATTTTCTCTGAGCATTTTCTTTGCTCTGTATGCCCGGGTCTGGACGGTTTTGAGCGGTTCGCCCGTTCTCTCGGCTATCTGCGACAGCGGCATGTCCTCGCAGAAATATTCGACCGCAACGCTGCGATACGGCTCTCTGAGCGATTCGCACGCCGCCCTGACATCGCGTCCGAGCTGGGTGTTCATATATTCGTCCTCGAGTCCCGGTGAGGCGCCGGCTCTGAACTCCAGTTCGTCATCCTCGGCGGGTGTCGTCCTCGACGCCGCGCTCTTGAGATGATCGAGGCACTTGTTCGTCGCTATTCTGCTCAGCCACGCGCGCTCGTTGCGCCCGTCAAAACGGTCGAGCGAGGAATAGGCGGACAGGAAAGTTTCCTGGGTCAGATCCTCGGCGGTAAAGTAGTCGTTCGTCAGTCGGTAGCATATGCTGAAGACGAGCTTGCTGTAGCCGTCCATGAGCTCTTTTAACTTTTCTTTGCGATCTATCTTTACCACCTCCTTTGCGCTTTCGTCAATAATAACGAGGGCAGGAAAAGATATACTTCAAAAAATATCATAACACAACGGATATATAAAAACAATCGCCGTCAACTTTCGGGCGGCGATACAAAAAACCGGCAATACGCAGGGTATGCCGGGTCATATTTATAGTCTTGTCAGGCGTCCGCCGTTATCTTTTTTATCTCGCGCACCACGCGCGCGACAGGCAGACCGACGACATTGAAGTAGTCGCCGCAGATACCCTCGACGAGCGTGCAGCCGAGCCCCTGTATTCCGTAAGCTCCCGCCTTGTCCATCGGCTCGCCGCTGAGGACATAGTCCGCTATCTCTTTGTCCGAAAGATCAAAGAATTTAACTTTCGTCGCTTCGCTGAACACGGTTTCTTTTCCGTGCGCCGAGATGCAGACCCCGGTATATACCGTGTGCTCCCTGCCGGAGAGGCGGCGGAGCATATTTTTTGCATCCTCTCTGTCGTGCGGCTTGCCGAGAATATCGCCGTCAACGGAGACTACCGTGTCCGCGCCGATTACGCAGTCATCAAATCGGCGAGCCGCCACGGGTCGGCATTTCTGCGCCGCTATCGAGCAGACCTTTTCCTCCGGCGTGTCACCCTGCGGCACTTCGTCAACGCCCTCGACATCTATCTCAAAGTTTATACCCGCCGTTTGGAGCAGCTCTTTTCTGCGCGGCGAGGACGACGCAAGAACTATTTTCATATCTCGCCCTTTCTGCGCTTCTGCGCAACTTTGAGCACGGCGGTCTGCGTTTTGCCGTCGCGTATCTCGTTGTTCATGACCATCTCGACCGCCTTTTCAAGCGGTATTTTTTCGAGCGCCAAAAACTCATCGTCGTCGAGGTCGAGGGATGTAAAGGACAGCCCCTTCGCCGCGTACATATGGATTATCTCACCGCAATAGCCCGGGGTGGGATAGAATTTTCCGAGGTCGATATAGTGCTCCGCCACGGCTCCCGTCTCTTCGCGCAGCTCGCGCTTGCCCGCTTCAAACGGGTCCTCGCCGTATTCGAGCTTGCCCGCAGGCAGTTCGAGCAGGACTTCGGAATACGGATAGCGAAACTGCCTCACAAACATCAGTTCATCGTCATCCGTCAGCGCCGCGACCGTCACTCCGCCGGGATGCTCCACAACCTCGCGCAGAGCCTGCTTGCCGTTGGGCAGTTCGGCGGTGTCGGTGCGGACATTGATTATCCTGCCTTTGTAGATGTACTTTTTTTCAATCGTTTTTTCGTCGAGATTCATATATAAGCCTCCGTTCAGGTCTTATCCCGCGGGGAAATAAATATTATTTTCCGGGGGTGATTTTTTTGAAATATATCTTCACGCCGGGCGAGCCGGACTACGCATATATAAAAAGAAGCGTATGCTCGCTCCAGGCGGAATATCCGTTTTTAAAAGTTGAGATAGCCGGGCGAAGCGCCTGCGGGAGAAAGATATTCGCCCTGCGATTCGGCAGGAGCGCAAACCCGGTGCTCATAGCGGCATGCTTCCACGCGCAGGAGCGGCTGACGGCGCTCGTCACGCTGAGGTTTATAGAGCGGCTGTGCCTGAGCGCAAAAAACAGGCAGACCATGTGCGGAATCGACATAGGCGGCGCTCTTAGCCGACGGGAAATAATATTCGTCCCGTGCGTCAACCCCGACGGGGTCGAGATAGCTCTGCACGGCGCAGAGACTGCGGGGAAATACAGAGACTGCGTTGAGCGCGCTATGAATGAAAGCCGTGATCTCTGGAACGCGAACGCACGCGGGGTCGATCTCAACCACAATTTCAACGCCGGGTGGGATCTCTCAAAGGCTCTGGAAATCGAGGCGGGGATAACCGCGCCCGCACCGAGGCGGTTCGGCGGATATGCTCCGCAGACAGAGCCTGAGGTGAACGCCCTCGTTCAGCTGTGCATGCGGCGCATGCCGCGAACGGCTGTAGCCCTGCACAGTCAGGGCGAAGAGATATACTATGAATACGGGGAGCACACGCCGGAGCGCGGCGAGCATCTGGCAAAAATATTCGCCGCGGCGAGCGGCTATACGCTCGTGCAGAACGCGGGACTTGCTTCACACGCAGGGTTCAAGGACTGGACGATAGAGGCGCTCGGCATTCCGTCGTTCACATTCGAGCTCGGCAAGGGCAGAAATCCCCTGCCGCTGAGCGACTTCGAGAGCGTATACAAAAGCATCGAGGAGACCCTCGTGCTCGCCTGCGCGATGTGAAAAATCACTTTTTTGAAAGCGCGCGTCTGATTTTCCTGCCCCAGACTTCGTATATCACAACGCTCTCGCGCAGATAACCCTGAACGGGAGTCGGCGAGGGGGCGGGAATGAGCCGAAAATTTTCAAGCCCCAAATCGCGCGCAATGAGCCCCGCGCGAAACAGGTGATAGGTGTTTGATATTATGCCGACCGAAGCGTTTTTCGGTGCGTTTTCTTCGATTATCCTCTTGCAGTTGCGAAAATTTTCGTATGTCGTGCGGGCTTCGTCCTCCGTGAGCACGCGCGACGGGTCTATGCCGTTTGCGGCAAGCCCGGTCTTTATCGCCTGCGCCTCGCTGACGGTCTGTTCGGCGCGGAAGTTTCCGCCCGTGCCGATCGCGATGCATGAGGGGTGCTTTTTCATGTACTCTGCCGCCGCGTCTATGCGCGAGCGCAGGTCAATGCGCGGAGTTTCGCCGTCCACGCGCGAGCCGAGAATGATGAGCACATCGCACGGCGCGTCCGCACGGGCGCGCTTCGCGGTTATAAAAGCCGCCGCCATGACCGCGGCGGAGTGAAGCAGGAACAGAGCCGTCACCGCCGAAAAAATATAGACCGCAATCATGCAGACACCTGCTTTCTTTGATAAAAATTATAACTGTGCGGCGGCACAGTGTAGAGCCGATAACAATCGGACTTTTACAATGCCTTTCTAACTTCGTCTATCACATTCTTGTTCTCTTCGCTTAAATCGAGATAATCGTCCGGCGCGCGCAGAGCCTCGTCGATTATAAATCGCAGGGACCAGCGGTCGGAGTAATCTTTTGCGCTGTCGTCGCGGTAGGGGTTGTTTTCGAGCAGGGTCAGAAGCTCTTGTGTCAGCTCCGTTTCGTTCAGGCGTATGAGCCGGCGGAACAGGAAAACGAGGCTGTATTTATATGTGTTGAGCTCGCCGAAAATCGCTTTTCGCAGATTATTGTCCGTCTTGAGCGTGTCAACAAGGCGGCTCTTCATCTTTCTGTGCATCAGAAAGCGGCAGCAGACGCGCGAAACGGACGCGGACTGCGCGCGGTCGGATTTTGCTTCGCCGCAGTCCGATATCACGCTGTCGATAAGCGCGTGTGCGGAGTCGGGGTCAGTCATGCAGAGGGATTCAACCTCGGCGCAGAGTCCCTTTTCTTCGCTCAGAAAATCTCTCATGCTTTCTCCCCGCCCATCTCGGCATAGCGGCGCACTATATTCTTGAAATGGCGTCCCTTTTCCTCAAAATTTTTATATTTGTTGTAGCTCGAAGCGGCGGGCGAGAGCAGGCAGGTGCAGCCCGGGCGCGTTACGCTCATCGCCGCGCGCACTGCGCCCTCCATGTCCTCCGAGATAATTATCTTCTTTTCGCTCCCGTTCTGCGCCATGTGCATGCCGATCTTGTGTCCCGTATCGGGCAGGCAGACGAGATTTCTGATACTGCTCTTCTCCAGCGCCTTTTCAAACGCCGAATAGTCGAGCCCGCGATCCATGCCGCCGAAAATCAGCGTGTCAACATCGCCGAGAGCCTCGACGGCGCACATGACGGAATGGGGGATGGTCGCGATGCAGTCGTTGACGAATTTTATGCCCTTGACCGTCGCGAAATATTCCATTCTGTGCTCGATGCCCTTGTAATTTTTGAGGGCTTTCATGATATCTTCATCCGAAACGCCGAGCCGTCTCGCAGCCTCGGCGGCAAACATGCAGTTCTGGATATTGTGCTCGCCCAAAAGATGGCTGTTTATGTCGCGGTACTTCTCGGCGTCCGGCGTATGGACGCTGACTCCGACCGCTTCGCCCGGATATTTGCTCAGGTCAAAGAAGCCGTCGAGCCCCTGATCCGAGTTATATATAAATGTATCGCCTTTATTCTGGCTGCGGACTATATTGAGCTTCGCGCCGACATAGCACTCGAAGCTGTCGTAGTGGTCGAGGTGCTCGGGATAGATGTTCGTCAAAACGGCGATATGCGGCGAGCAGGTTGTGAACTCCAGCTGATGCGAGGACATCTCGATAACGGCTATTTCGCCCGCGCAGTCCTCGATATTATCAAAGACGGGATAGCCCATGTTGCCTATCAGGCACGCCTCTTTTCCGGCGGCGCGGAGCATGGAATAAATGAGAGTCGAGGTTGTTGTCTTGCCCTTTGTTCCGGTCACGCCGACGCAGGTAAAGCCCGAAAAGCGCAGGAAAAGATCGGTCTGGCAGGTTATCTCAACCCCCTGCGGTCTCTTGAAATGGAGGAGCGGAATGCCGGGGGTCTTTATGACAATATCCGCGCGGTCTATCGCGCCGAGGTAGCCGTCCCCGCAGACAAACTCGACATTCGGGTCATTATCAAGCTCGACCTGCTTTGCGTCCGCGATTATGAGCTTCTGCTCGGGCAGATAGCGGCGGATAAAATTATAGGTCGAGTGACCCTCGCGCCCCATGCCGAGCAGGACTATGCGCTTGTTTCTCAGATGGTCAATCAGCTGCTGATACATATTCAAACATCCTCTTTACACATTCATCAAATTTTTTCGGGATAAGATTCTCTTCGTTGAAGCCCGAGAGCAGGGAGTAATCCGCGCGGGCGGTGTTCTTCTCGCAGAAGCGGCGCAGGAGCGCGGGCATCTCGAGCCCGGATTTTTTATATTTTTCCGCCGTCAGCGTCAATGCGAGCACGACCTCGTCCGCCGTGCCGACGCACTCAAAGGGCTTGAGCCCCGTGAAGCCGCAGAGCCCGTCGAAGTCGGTCTCAAGCTCTGTTTTTGCGAGCATATCGCAGCCGAATATTGAGTTCAGCTCATCGGGCGGCAAAAACGGCGAGAGCATTATCGCAACGAACAGGCACTTCGGGCATTCGCAGCACCAGATGTTTTTCTTGCTCCCCCTGTTGCAGCTGCGGAATATTGAATGATACTGCTTATACTGCGAAAACTGCTTTGCTATCTGAAGCTCGCAGAACGGGCGCAGGAGGCTGAAATAAACGGCGCTTTGCGGGAAGTTGCGGCGGCGGAACTCATCGAAGTCGCGCTCGAACTCGAACGACTTTGAATACTGATGGTTGACGCTCTCTCCGCCGATATTAGACTCATTAGCGCTCGACTCGTTCGAGAGGATAACGTCATTTGCGCCATTTATAAAGCCCGCATACATTGATATAAACGCCACGACCGACGAAAACGGAGTGTGGCCGTTCAAAAAGCCCTCGGCGTTGCGCTTGAGCAGCTCGGGGTCTATAGTGCGGTAAATTTTTATTATTTTATCCTCGCTGTAGCCGCCCGCGAGAACGCACTGGGTGCGCGCGGGCTGGTCGTTGACGGTGAAGAACCTCAGCTT
>JBNMIN010000035.1:0-20545 GCA_050873305.1 Oscillospiraceae bacterium | reverse complement strand
GCATATGACAAGCAGACTGTCCGTTCTGTCGAGCTGTTCTGCAATGAATGCGGGGATTGCGTCAAGCCGCATGCCGCCTTTGTCGATTATCTGCGTGCGTTTGAATACGCGCCACAGTTTTTCGTCAAACGGCACAATGTCTTTTATATTCTCCGTCATCGGGTGCGCCGTCTGTTCGAGGCACGGTTGAGTCGCCGAGCACAAGACTATAGATGCGCCGCAGACCTCCGAGAGAAAGTTTACCGTCGTGTTGAAAAGCGACAGCATTTCATTCGGCACAGTCTGAACCTCGTCTATGACTATCACGCTGTCGCACAGCGCGTGCATTCTGCGTATGCATGAGGTCTTTCCTGCGAACAAAGTGTCGAGCAGCTGAACGAGAGTGGTTATTATCACCGGCGACGACCAGTTTTCCGTTAACAGCTGGGCGCGCCTGAGCTCGTCCGCGTTGTCCTCGTCGAGAGCGACATTTGAATGGTGCTCCGTTATGATGCTGTCGTTTCCGATGAATTCTCTTATTATCTTTGCGTTCTGGTCGAGAATACTCAGCAGGGGAGAGGTGAAAATAATTCGCTTCTTCCGATGCGTTTTCGCATGAGCTACGGCGAACCTCAGCCCCGAAAGTGTCTTTCCTGCGCCGGTCGGGACATTGAGCCTGAATATGCCTGGTTCTTCTTCTGCGGCGGCACGGCAGATATCGGATATCTGCTTTCTCGCCCCGTCTATCGGTCTTGTGTTTGAAAATTTGCCGAGCTTTTCTTCAATGTGTCCGAGACACTCTTCCCAATCCGCTTCAACTTGCGGGAACTCCATGTTTTCCATGAATTCCGCCGTGTCGCGCCTGTCGCCCTCGATAACAGCCGAGAGCAGAAGCCGCGCCAGCAGGCTTATCTGAAATTCATATTCTTCAGCTTGCCGCTCGCTTCTCTTCGGATTGCGCTCTCTTATGCCTTCAATGACATTGGCGAGCTGTTCTGCGGCGCTGTTGAATTGCGATTTCAGTTCGGCGTCTGAGAAACAGTATTCGTTGAAGTTTTTCTTCGCCTCGTCGTAGTCGATGTCGTCTTTTGTCAGCCTGTGTTCAAAGCCGTTTTTGTGGTCGTCATTAACTGCGTCAAACTGTCCGTGATGCGCGCCAACCGCGTAGGCGAGAAGCTCACGCACTTCATTATCAACGCCGTCAGACATTTCAAAAATATATCTGACCGCCGCAAATGTGTGGTTTACTTCGCCGCGCCGGAGCGTGTTGCCGGGCTGTATGTAGTCGAAGAACTTTTTTGTCGCCTTGCCTAAGTCGTGAATGTTCCCGCAAAAGCTTCCGGCCTTGTCTAATTTGATACATCGAAGCGCCTCTGCGGCATATTTTCCGCTGTTCTCGTTGTGGGCTTTCAGTGTTTGTTCGTCATATTCCGGCGGTTCGGATTTTTCGACGAGCCGCAGGTGAGCTATAGGCTCCATAGTCTCACTTCCCATATTTTGTTGGCTTCAACATACATTTTTTAGAGAAAATTGTCAACTTAACTGCAAAAACGATGCAATTTTTGTCGAAAGTGATATGAAAATAGAAAACTTAGTTCTTTTTTATAACAAAACTTCCGACGCTGTCGTCACCGAGCGAGGCAATGACGTTCAGAAACGTGTTCTTCGACATAACGGCAAAATATCCGCTTGCTTCAAATTTTTTCGGGAAATGCTTCTCAATTTTTTCGAGCGCCGATTTCAGCGCGAAAACAGCCGCCACGCCGTGCTTGCATATGCCGCACGCCCAGCAGTCGCAGGTGATGTTTGCAATCATGCCGTTCTTGTAGTCAAATTCAACTTCGTGCAGCTCGTTTGTGCCGACTATCGCATGCCCCTTGCCGTCTTCAACGCTGAGATACAGAACCTCGCCGCAGTTGAAGTCGGATTTGCCTACCATTATCGTGTGCTCGTATGCGCCCATGCCCTCAAGGTCGTCGAGATTATAGAACTTGTTCTCCTTCGCGCTCGCGTATTCCTCGTCGGGTTTTGCGGGAGCTTTGAAGTAGGGGAGTATCTTCCCGAACGGCACAGTATTTCTGTCAAAAGAAAACAGCTCGTCGCCGACATAGCAGAACTCGCCGGAGATATCTGTGTCAATTTTTGCGATTACTCTTTTGTAGTCGGACAGCTTTATCTTGAATGTGTACGACACATCGATGACCTTGCCGCGCTTGCCCTCGAGCTTGCCGTCAACATAGACGAGGTCGCCGACATGCAGGTCGAAAAGATTGTTGTAATATGTGCAGTCGAAGCCGCGCTGCGGGAAATAGACCCTCACGAGCGATTCCCTCGCGGGAGCCTCTTCGGGAGCTTTTGTCTCGGTCTCGGGAACTTTCTTTTCGACTTCTTTTTCTGCGGTAAAACCTATCTTGAATTTCATATGTATCTCTCCGTTCCTTATTTTCTGATTTTATTCTATCACGGCAGGTGTGTCAAAAAACGGACAGTAAATTTCAAAAGCCTTGTAATTGGCGGCATTTGCGCCAAATTTGTCTCTTAGCGGTGACAAGCAGAATGGCGAATAGGGATTTGTCTATCATTTTAGCTGTAGCAAGGTAAAAGTAAGCGATCCAATCAGTCTCTATAATCAAGCTTTCAATAGCCGCAAGCTAAGTACTGCGGCGCGGCGTTCGCGGGGTCTCGGGGCGCAGCCCACAGAAAGGCAAGCACACATCGGTTTTGCGCAGCAAAACTGCTTGCACTTAAAAGTATTGGATTTTTGATGACAGGCAAGAAAAAGGCGCGCAGGAATGCTCCCGCATTTCAAGCGCTTTTTTCGCAGCATGGCGCAAAAATACTTACTTTTAAGCGATGCTTGCTTGCCTTTTTGTGGGCACAGTTTGCTTTTCTTTTGCAGGCGTTTTCTTTTTCAAATAAAAAGAAAATGCCGAAACGCGGGTAGTATAAAATATTTGATTGTTGCAGAACGCGAATGTAGTAGCCAATTATCCACAATTCGCAATGGTTATGACCTTGTATCGGCTTCCGCCGATAGCGGACAGCCGCAAGGGCCGTCCCTACAAATTGCGCGGCAATAAAATTGTGCAATTTTTGCGGCGGAATATACGCCCCTACGCGATTGTACCAATTTACAATATTGATACGACTACTTATATCCGATACCTGCAACCTCCAATTTATCAATACATCCTCATCTCACACCGAAACAAAAAATCCTACCCACGAGCCGTGGATAGGATTTGCTGTTTTACTCGTTCTATTTATTTATACTGCGCGAGCACATCCGATGCGAGGGCTGTGAGTTCATTTTTTACGCTCTCGGGTGAGAGGACTGTCACATCCGCACCGAAGTTCATTATCCATGTAAGGAACACGGGGCTCACGAACACTTTTACGCGCATGTCGAAGTGCGTGTCGGTGATATTTGAAAACGCAGTGTCGAAGCCGAATTTGTCTATCATGACGTTGGCAAGTTTGTTTTCGCAGCGGAGCGTGACCGTCTCCTCGCGTCCGCCGTACATTCCGAAGGTCTGCTTTGAATAGAGCGCCATGTCGAAATCGGCGAAGAACTCTGCACCGTCGCGCTTTTCTTCGGTCGGCTGAATTTTTGTCATCTTGTCGACCCGGTAGTGCTTTATCTTGTTCTCGTCCGAGTCGTAGCCAATCATGTAATAATTCTCGTCATCCCAGGTCAGCGCCCACGGGCTGATGAGATATATTTTGCCGTCGTGGCGCAGCTTCTTCTGCTTGTGCTCGTCCCAGGTGAAATATTGAAACGCTATCTTTGCGTCGCGGTTTATCGCGTCGTGTATGTAGTCGACGGCGTAGTAGATGCTCTCGTTCATCGCCTTGATGCGGTTTGAGACAAAGACCTGCCTCTGCAGTTCCTGCGCCTCATATCGGCTCGCAAAGCCCTCGATTTTCTTTATCAGCTCGTTGCTCTTCTTGTGCGTGATAAAGCGCGATGACTGAACTGCGTCGACAAGGAGCTTGAGCTCCGGCAGCTCAAATTCGTGGCTGATGACATGATAAGTCACGCTTTTGCCCTTTCTCTTGTCGATATCGAGCCCGAACAGGCAGAGCACATCAATATCGTCGTAGAGCGTCTTACGCTCCGCGTCGATGCCGTATTCGCCCAGCGCGTCCGATATCTCGGCGAGCGTCATTCCGTGCTCGTCGTCCGTGTTTTCGAGCAGGATCTTCATCAGATAGAGCAGTTTTATTTTCTGGTTTGATTTTTTAGCCATTTTTATATCCTCCGATTTGATTTACGGATATATTATAAAATATTTCGTGTACCAAAAAACGGACTCTGCAAAGTTATTATACGGCATATTGACAAATTTTGCAATAAGCAAAATGATGTTTTTTGTCAAAATAAAGTTCATTATTGAAAATGTGCTTGACAAAAAAGCGAAATATGATAAAATGAAATAAAAATTGCAATAAAAGGAGAACGTTATGGATCTTGTTATCGGCATTATTTTTGATGTTATCGCAACTGCGGCTTTGGTGTACCTGTTTATCTTCGGATATAACAGCGAGTATGAGGCGGCGGCGACCATTATCGCTCCGGTGCTCATTTATATCATCTGGAGCAGACGCGTTCAGATGATAAAGACACGCAAATGGCGCGAGTCGATAGAAAAGCAGATGAAAAATAAAGACGAAAAAGAGTCATAACCAAACAAAAAAGCGGCGGCAAACCACTCAAGGCTTGACGCCGCTTTTTTATTAACTTACTTTGCGAATGCGTCGTTGTGGGTCAGCGCGAACCAGATTTTGCAGAACAGCTCGCTCTTTCCGCAGACGTAGAGAATCGAGTCGGCGAAAAGCTTGACTACATTGCCCCAGTCGAAGAAGAACTTGTTCTCCGCCTCCGGCGCGCCGTCATAGTCGAGGGTGAACGCCTGGGTGTAGAGGATGCCGCCTTCGCCGAAAACCTCGGCGCGGACATAGCTGCCTATCTCGTCTGAGTAGTCGTCGAGGTCTATCTCAGAGCCGACATGAATGACCTTGCCGTCCGCTATCCAGTGAATCGTCAGATAGTTCTCTGCGGTTATCGCTATCGTGTCCTCTTTGTCGTCAACGGCGATGTTTGTTATCGTCGGCTGAACAAGGTCGGGTGATGCGTACCACTGACCGTTCTCGTCCGCAACATTATAGCCGACTTCCTTGCTGAACTGCTCGAGCTCGGGGGTGTTCTTTATATATCTGCTTCCCGCGAAGAACGCGCCCTGCTTCATGCAATCTTTGAGGTTGTCGACCGTGTTCGAGGGCATGAGCATTATCGTCCAGCCGTTGTCCATGGCGGAGAGGCGATGCGCGTCGGAGCTTGCAAAAGCAAAGACATTGCGCCCTGATGGTACGACCTTCTGAAGCAGGATATCCCAGAGCTTGCGGTCGTGGCGGGTGCGATAGTCGCCCTTGGAGTTGACATCGATGCCGAGGCAGGAGGGATACATTTTGAGCAGGCGGGCGAACTTGTTTATGTCGTAGTCGTAGTCTTCGTTATACGCCTTGTCGAAATCCTTTTCGTTGCGCGCGCCCGTGTATTCGCCGGGGTGGTTGATGACCGAAAGACCGCCGAGCTCTTCGACATTCTTTATCGGAGTCTCGTAGTCGCTCGTGCCGCCCAGAACGCCGTTGCCGTAGTCAACGAACCAGGAGTTGACATGCGAGTTGTTGAACGAAGTCGGGTTATTTTCGATGCCGTAGGGGACGCGGAGCATTCCGCGGCCGCCTCTGTCGCTGCCTGAGGTTATCTGATTGTAGCGCCCCTGAGTCAGCCCCGTCGGCTTCTCGAAGCCGTTTTCGCGTCTGAATCCGAGCGCGAGCTGGAGCGCGGGAACATAGTTCGGCTCTGTCCAGCCCCTGTCAACGGTGCCGTGATCGGTTATCGCGAGAATGTCATAGCCCATTGAATAGTAGGTCTCGATGACATATCTGAAATCGTTGTCTCCGTCGGAAACTATGCTGTGGTTGTGCAGGCTCGCCTTGTATTGACCGTAGTTTTTCCAGTCAACCGTGGCGTAGGGGTTCGTTATCGCGTAGTCAACATCCTTCGTGTCCGCGTCCTGCGCGAAGACTGCGGGAAGCATCCCGGAGAGCATCACTGCGGCGAGGAAGAACGAGATGATACGCTTGAAACTGTTTTTCTTCATCTCATGACTCCTTTTCTTTTTGCGTGTATGAGAAAATTTGCTGAAATCATTATACAATATCGCGCCGCAAAAGTCAAAAATTTTATGCGCATTTACCTAATTTTTGGTCTTGGATATGGAAAAAGCGTGTTATATATGTTAAAATCATATAAGTATCTCGACGGAGGACGATATGGATATAAGAGAAGAGCTCGAACGGCTCAGAGACGAAAAATACAGGGAGTTCAGTTTGTCGCTCCTGCCGAATGTCGACAAGAGCAAAATGATAGGCGTGCGCCTGCCGCAGCTGAGAGCAGTCGCGGCGCGGATAAAAAAAGAAAGCCCTAAGGGCGTTATGCCCGATCTCCCGCAGGGCGATACGCTTGAAGAAAAGCTTGTGCGCGGATTCGTTATTGCAAGTGCAGCTCTGCCATTTGAAGATCATCTGAAAGCGGTGGCGGATTTCGTGCCTGAGATAGATAACTGGTCCGTATGCGACAGCTTCGTGAACAGCCTCAAGTTCTTTAAAAAAGACAGGGAGCGGGTCTGGGAATTTTTGCAGCCGTATTTCGATTCCGATAAGCCCTATGATATCCGATTCGCGGTCGTCTCGGCGCTCGATTATTTCGCTGACGATGAGTACGCCGACCGCGCTTTCGGGAAGTTTGATGCGATAACCAACGATGACTACTATGTGAAGATGGCGGTCGCGTGGGCGGTCTCGGTGCTCTTCGTCTATGCGCCGGAAAAAACATGGCAGTATCTCGAGGATAACCGCCTCGACGATTTCACTTTCAACAAGTCGCTTCAGAAAATAACCGAATCTTATCGCGTCACGCCGCAGGACAAGGCGAAAATACGCGCAATGAAACGCAAATAACAGCCGAATAGGAGATAATACAATGAGCAACAAAGCACGCAGAATTTTTTCAAAAGCAGTCAATTTTATTACTTCCGCAACCGCGCAGGGCTTGAGCAAAGGTGAGCTCGGTTCGCCCGATACTCCGGAGGAGATGAAGTCGATTGCGCGAATTGCCGCCGAAGAGGGCATAGTCATGCTCAAAAACAACGGTGTGCTGCCGATAGAAAAAGATGAGAATGTCTGTATCTTCGGCAGGATCCAGAGGGACTATTTCTTCGTCGGCTACGGCTCGGGCGGCGATGTCAACAAGCCCTATTGCGTCGATCTTGTAGACGGCATGAAAAACGCGGGAATAAAAGTCGACGAGCAAATTGAAAAGATATACTCGGATTGGATAAAGAAGAACCCGGCGGATGACGGCTTCTGGGGCGCATGGCCGCGCTACCACGACGAGATGAAGATAGACGAAAAGACCGTCGCCGATGCGGCAAAGCGCAGCAGCTGCGCTGTCGTAGTTATAGGCCGCTCCGCAGGCGAGGACAGGGAAAACACGCTCAAAAAGGGCAGTTATTATCTGACCGACGATGAAACAGCGCTGCTCGACAAGGTAACTGCGAACTTTAAAAATACCGTTGTGCTGATAAACAGCGGCAATATTATAGATATGTCGTGGATGAATAAATACGGCGACAAGCTCGGCGCGGTGCTCTATGTCTGGCAGGGCGGAATGGAGAGCGGAAACGCCATCGGCGAGGTCCTCTCCGGCAAGGTTTCGCCGAGCGGCAAGCTGCCCGATACAATTGCCGATTGCTACGAGAGCTATCCGGCGGCGGAGAACTTCGGCAAGAGGAGATACAATAACTATGCCGAGGACATCTTCGTCGGCTACAGATATTTTGAAACCTTCGCGCCCGAAAAGGTCATGTTCCCGTTCGGTTTCGGTCTGAGCTACACTTCGTTCGAGCTGTCCGACAAGACCGTCATGGAGGCTGACGACAGAATAATAGTCTCCGTAAAAGTTAAGAATGTCGGCAGTGCCGCGGGCAAAGAGGTCGTTGAAGTCTACTACGGCGCGCCGCAGGGCGAGCTCGGCAAGGCGGCAAAGAGCCTCGCCGCATATGAAAAAACGCGCACTCTTCTGCCCGGTGAGGAGCAGAGGGTGGTCGTGTCGTTCCCGTGCGCCAATATGGCGTCGTTCGATGATTCCGGCAAATCCGGCGCGGCGTTCTGCTATGTGCTCGAAGCGGGGGACTATCCCATCTATGCCGGTACAGATGTGCGCTCCTGCGAGCAGATAGGCGTTCACACAGAGCCGGAACTGCGCGTCACCGAGCGCCTTGCGAGCCGCGCGGACTGCGCCCCGAAAGAGGCGTTCGATCGCCTTGTCGCCGCGACCGACGAACAGGGAAAAATAGAAAAAGCATATGAATCCGTCCCGCTGAGCACCGTTTCGCGCCGTGAGGAGATAGAGAAGAATCTGCCCGAAGCTCCCGATTTCACGGGCGACAAGGGCATAAAACTCGAAGATGTCGCCAACAACAGAGCGACCCTTGCGGGCTTCACGGCTCAGCTCGATGATGTTGAGCTTGAGGCTCTTTGCCGCGGCGACTATGTCATGAACAGCAAGCTCGGTACTCCCGGCAACGCCGCGGTTTACGGCGGAATACTCGAATCTCTGCGCAAAAAAGGCGTGCCGCCCGTCAGCGCAACGGACGGACCATCCGGTATCAGACTCCATTGCTATGCCTCGCTCCTGCCTATCGGCACTCTGCTCGCGAGCACATGGAATCAGCAGCTCGTCCGCGAGCTCTATGCTGTCGAGGGCGCTGAGATGGCGCGCAAGGGCTCCGATGTCCTGCTTGCCCCGGGCATGAATATCCACAGAGATCCGCTCTGCGGCAGAAACTTTGAATATTTCTCCGAGGATCCGCTGCTCGCAGGCACCATGGGCGCGGCGGTCGTGCGCGGTATCCAGTCGCAGGGAGTTTCCGCCTGCCCGAAGCACTTTGCCTGCAACAATCAGGAGACCATGCGTATCTATAATGATTCGCGCGTGTCCGAGCGCGCTCTGCGCGAGATATATCTCAAGGGCTTTGAAATATGCGTCAAAACCGCGCACCCGTTCAATATCATGACTTCCTATAATAAGATAAACGGCGTCTGGGGACACTACCATTACGGCACCTGCACGCAGATACTGCGCGGCGAGTGGGAGTATGACGGCTGTGTCATGACCGACTGGTGGATGCGCGCAAGCAAAGACCCGGATTTCCCGCTGCTTCGCAACAACGCCTACCGCGTACGCGGACAGGTGGATGTCCTCATGCCCGGCGCGGGAGCGGGCTCACGCAAGGCAAAATATGACCCATCTTTACTCGAGAGCCTCGGCAAGCCGGACGGCATCACCCGCGCGGAGATATTCCGCAGCGCGATGAACACCCTGCGCTTTGTCCTGCGTTCGCATCCGTTCTGCGCCGAACACGGACTGGATAACGGTTATCGCCCGGGTCCGGATTGGTTCGAGTGTCGGTAATTTTTAGGATTCATTTATAAATTATCAAAAATATTTGCAGAAAAGCCGCAAAAAATGTATGTTTATACGGAATATTGTTGACTGCCGGTCTTTACTGTGATAGACTTCTCTTTAGCTTCCGATAATTTGATCGGTTATATAGGAGTAGTTGAATAATGGTTAAGAGGATCTCCGCGCTTGCGGCGGTTCTGCTGTGCGTATTTATGCTGTGCTCGTGCACGGCGTCGCGCTCGCAGATCGGCGCATATGTCCGCGGCACGCTCGACTCTGTCTATCTCAACGAGAACAGCGACGAGTATCTGAAATCGGTCGGCGGCACCGCCGAAGAATGCGAAGCTCAATATCAGCAGTATATCCGGGACGAGGTTGAATATTTCAAAATGTGCATGGATATCGACGAGGTGTCCGACGCGACTTATCAGCGCATGGTGAAGATATTTGAAAAGCTCTATGCCCATTGCAAGTATGAGGTCGGCGAGGTAACGCGAAGCTCCGACAGATTCCTTGTCAGCGTGACCGTCTATCCGATAGATGTCATATCAAAAGCGGAGGAAAACGGTATCGATGATTTCGAGAAGTCCTACGGCGAGCGCGCGAGAAAAGGGGAGTTCGATAAGCTCTCCGACTCCGAGCGCGAGGAGCTCTGGGCGGACGGAATAATTACCGAGGTCGAAAAGAATCTTGATAATATCGGATATCTTGACCCCGTCACGATATCGCTCCAGGTGATTATCGAAGACGACGGATATTCAATTGTAGACGATGACCTCGTCCGCATGGATGAGCTTGTTATCAGCTATTGACAGACAAAGCAAAACCGTTTCGAATTATTCGGAACGGTTTTTTTAACGGAAATATATAACGGTCATTATCTGCGACATTTGTCTTGACATTTTATTGCCTTGCATATAAAATGTATTGCGGGAGATGAGAAAATAAATATGATACCAACCGAAAGCTACAACTGCTACGAGTATTTCAAGAACAACACTGCAGCGTTCGGCGACTACGATGCCGCGATTCATTTCGGTCACAGGATAAAGCGTTCCGCTCTGCTTTCCGATATCGACCGTCTCGCGGCTTATTTCAAGAGCGCGGGTCTTCGGCGCGGTGATGTGTACACCGTGTTCCTGCCGACCTGCGTGCAGAGCTTCGTCGCCTTTTATGCGCTCAACAAAATAGGCGTTATCGCGAATATCGTGCATCCGCTGACCCCGCCCGAGCTTCTCAAGGAGACTATGGACGCGGTCGGCTCAAAGGGCGTTATGCTCATGGATCTGCTCGCGAAGCCCTATGTCGATATGCTCAATTTCCACAATGTCCCGTGCGTTGTGTGCTCGAATTCCGATTATGTTTCGCCTGCGGCTCATCCGGCTTTCCGCGGCTATGAGCTGTTCGCGGCGCACGCGTCCTCGGGCATAAAAAATGCGCTGAGCTACCGCGCGGTTATTCATCGCTGCCCGCCCTCGGACGGAGTTCACAACAACGGCTCGGATATTGCCGTCTATCTTCACGGCGGCGGAACGACGGGAAAGAGCAAGACCATAAAGCTTTCTTCAAAGGCGCTAAATGAACTTGCATATAAGACGGGAAAGGTCGAGCATCACAACACCCCGGGCGTCGAGTGCTCGATGATAGTCCTGCCGCTCTTCCATGCGTTCGGTCTCGGCGTGTCGATGCATTTCAGCATGTGCGAGGGATTTTGCTGTATCCCCGTTGCGCGCTTCAAGCCGCGCAAGGCGAACGAGCTTATGCGCGAATATAAAGTTTCGTTCATAGTCGGCGTGCCGAATATGTATAAAAAGATGTTCGAGCAGAAGAACTTCGCGGGCAAGCATCTGCGCAATTTAGAGCTGCTCTTCAGCGGCGGCGATATCGTGACCGAGCAGTTCCTCGATATGTTCAACTCGACTATCGCCAAATGGGGCGGCAAGGGCAGACTCTTCCGCGGCTACGGGCTTACCGAGGTCAGCTCCGTCTGCTGCGCGAATACATATGCCGATTTCAAGCGCAATTCCGTCGGCAAGCCGTTTTACGGTATGCGCGTCGAGATATGGGATAAGGACAAAAAACGCCTGCCCGCAAACACCGTCGGCGAGATAGCCGTCTCGGGCTCGACTCTTATGGAGGGCTATTTAAACGAGCCGACAAGCGGAGTCTATACCGACGACAGCGGCGTGCGCTGGGTGCTCACGGGCGACCTCGGCTATATCGACGAGGACGGCTTCCTGTTCTTCACCGGGCGCAAAAAGAGACTTATTATCATCTCGGGCTACAACGTCTATCCGTCCGATATCGAGGAAAAGGTCATCGGCGTCGCCGGGATAACCGAAGCTTGCGCCGTCCAGGGCTATATCGAGGCGAAGCCGATAGTCAAGCTCTATGTCGCGCTCGACAGCGAGCCGGAGAACAAGAAGAAAAAGATTGAAGAAATAAATGAATTCTGCAGCGAAAATCTGCCGCGCTTCTCGCGCCCGACAAAGATTATAATTCTCGACGCTCTGCCGCGCACCCGTATGGGCAAGGTCGATTTCATGAAACTTTGCGACCCCGCGCCGACCGAAAAACGCCGCGAGCGCGAAAAGACCGAAAAGCAGGATGCGAAGCAGTAAACCGCACGAAAAAACATATACTAAAGACCGATCTGTATGCCTTGCAGAACGGTCTTTTTTCTTTTTGCGATAGCCGATTTGACTTTTGGCGGCGTTTTGCATATAATAAGACTGCATTCGCGTTTCAGTGCCGCTTGTGTAATATCAAGAAAGGAAATTTGTCAAACCGTTTTAAAATTTTTCGGTCATAAAAATAGCGCCGGGTCTGCAAGCACTGAAGGCTGCGAGCCTTTGCAGATGACGAGGAAGAAGTTATCGAAATTTTCGGCGGATGCTTCTTGCCCCATAAGTGCGGGGGACACAGGCTCTCTTATAAAACAGCGCGGCGACGCGCAGACAGAGGGGAGAGCAATGCACAAATATTTTTGTAAAGGAAAAATAGAATATGTGTGGAATTGTTGGTTACGTTGGAGATAACAGTGCGTCTCCGATATTGATCGATGGTTTGAAGAAGCTGGAGTACAGAGGTTACGATTCGGCGGGCATCGCCGTATGCCGAAACGGAAAGATAACCACTGTCAAGACGAAGGGCAGAATAAGCGACCTTCAGCAGAAGCTCGACGAAGTCGGCACCCCGCAGGGGAGCGTCGGTATAGGTCATACCCGCTGGGCGACCCATGGCGCGCCGACCGATGCAAACGCCCATCCCCATTCGGGTTCGAGCGGGCGCGTTACCCTCGTCCATAACGGCATCATCGAAAACTATCTTGAACTCAAAGCCGAGCTCGAAAAGCAGGGCAGGCAGTTTAAGTCGCAGACCGACACAGAGGTTCTCGCTCAGCTTTTCGATAGTCTCTATGACGGAAATCCGCTTGAGACTATGCTGAAAGTTATAAAGCGCGTGCGCGGCTCTTATGCCGTTGCGGTGCTGATGAGCGACCGCCCGGATGAGATACTCGCCGCCAAAAAAGACAGCCCGCTGATAGTCGGCATCGGCAGCGGGGAGAACTATCTTGCCTCCGATATTCCGGCTCTGCTCAAATATACCCGCGACTGCGCCGTCATGCAGGACGGCGAGATCGCGATAGTCGGCAAAACTTCGGTCGGATTTTTCGATTCCGACGGAAAGCCGATAGACAAAAAATTAATGCATATAACCTGGGATGCGGACAGCGCCGAAAAGGGCGGCTACAAGCATTTCATGAAAAAAGAAATAGCCGAGCAGCCGAAAGCCGTGCGCGATACGCTCGGCGGCAGAATAGTTGACGGAAGAGTCAACCTCCCCGAGCTCACCCTCAGCGACGAGCAGATAAAGAACATCGGCGTCGTTCATATCGTCGCCTGCGGCAGCGCGTGGCATGTCGGAATGACCGCAAAATATCTGATAGAGCGCTCGGCGGGGATACTCTGCGAGTGCGACCTCGCGAGCGAATTCCGTTACAGGCACCCCGTCGTCCGTGATAACGACCTGTGTGTTGTTATCAGCCAGTCGGGCGAAACGGCGGATACTCTGGCGGCGCTCCGCGAAGCGAAGAGCAGGGGCGCGCACACGGTCTCAATAGTCAATGTCGTCGAGAGTACGATTGCCAGAGAGAGCGACGATGTTATATACACCATGGCGGGACCCGAGATAGCCGTCGCCACAACAAAGGCTTTTTCGGCTCAGCTTGCCGCAGTCTATCTGCTTGCCCTGCGCCTTTCAAGGGCAGTCGGCAGGCTCGATGAATCGGAAGAAAAGCGGCATTGCGAAGCGCTGCTGCGCCTGCCCGAGCAGATTGAACAGATACTCGAAAATGAAGAGCTGTTCAAGCCTGTTGCCGAGCGGTTCTCCAAGGCTTCGAGCATATTCTTCATCGGGCGCGGACTTGATTATTCAATCTCGCTTGAAGGCTCGTTAAAGCTCAAGGAGATATCATATATCAAGTCCGAGGCATACGCCGCCGGCGAACTCAAACACGGCACGATATCGCTTATCGAACCGGGAACTCCCGTGTTCGCCGTTGCAACTCAGCCCGATCTCTTTGAAAAGACCCTCGGCAATATCCGCGAGGTCAAGAGCCGCGGTGCGTATGTTGCAGCGCTCGTCGGTGAGGACTGCGGGAACGCAGGCGAGTTTTCGGATGTCGCCATAAAAGTGCCGAGGACTCTGCCTGAATATATGCCCTCGCTCAATGTCGTTCCGCTCCAGCTCATAGCCTATTTCACGGCGGTCGGGCGCGGATGCGATGTCGATAAACCGCGAAATCTTGCGAAGAGCGTAACAGTCGAATAAATATAAAAATCCGCAGCGAAGAAAAATTTGCTGCGGATTTTTTTGCCTGATAAGTTTACTTCGCGCGAAGTTTATGTTATCTTTATATACATCATATATCATATATCCGAAAGGAAAGCAGATATGAAGAAGAATGACGATTACATAAAGCGCGCGGCGGCGGTCGTGCCGAGCGAGCGCCAACTCAAGTGGCATGAGCTCGAGTTCTATGCCTTCATCCACTTCGGCATGAACACGTTCACGAACTCCGAGTGGGGCAACGGCAACGACGACCCGGTGCTCTTCAATCCCGAGAAATTAAACGCGAACCAGTGGGCGGCGGCAGTCCGCGCGGCGGGCATGAAAGCGATTATCCTGACCTGCAAGCACCATGACGGCTTCTGCCTGTGGCCGAGCGAGTATACGGATTACAGCGTCAAAAAGAGCAAATGGAAAGACGGTCAGGGCGATGTCGTGCGCGAATGCGCCGAGGCGTGCAAAAAATTCGGTCTCAAGTTCGGCGTCTATCTTTCGCCCTGGGACAGGCACGATCCCCGATACGGCGAGGGCGAGGCATATAATAAATATTTCAAGAATCAGCTGCGCGAGCTGCTGACGAACTACGGCGATATATTCTGCGTCTGGTTCGACGGCGCGTGCGGCGAGGGAAAGAACGGACGCAAGCAGGAATATGACTGGCAGGGCTATTATGACCTTATACGCGAGTGTCAGCCCGAGGCTGTTATCTCCGTCTGCGGGCCCGATGTCCGCTGGTGCGGAAACGAGGCTGGAATCTGCCGCAAGAGCGAGTGGAATGTCGTGCCCTATTATTACAGCCAGCAGGAGCTTATCGCCGCGGCGTCGCAGCAGGATGCCGAAAAGCCGCCGAAAAAGATAAATCATACCGCGCTCGACCTCGGCAGCCGCAAGGCTATAAAAAATGTGTCGAAGCTCATCTGGTATCCCGCAGAGGTCGATGTCTCGATAAGAAAAGGCTGGTTCTATCATCTTGAAGAGGACTATGAAGTAAAGCCCTTGTCGAAGCTTATGGAGATTTATTATAACTCCGTCGGCGCGAACGCGAGCCTGCTGCTCAATATCCCGCCGAACAAGGACGGTCTGTTTGCCCAGCGCGATGTCGAGACCCTGCTCGCCATGGGCGCGCAGCTTCAGATAGACTTCAATGAGGATCTGGCAGACGATTCGATAATGACCGACTCATGCCACCTCGATGAGGAGCATCGCGGTCAGATGGCTCTGACCCACACCACCGACGAGTATTGGCATTCGGGCTTCGATCCCGACCATGCGACCCTGACTCTTGACCTCGGCGATGATTACGATATCGATAAGATTGTGCTCTCCGAGCATATCGCGACGGGTCAGCAGATAGAAAAATTCTCGCTCTACGGCCAGATAAACGGCAAGTGGAAAAAGATATTCGCCGGCACCGTCATCGGCTCGAAGCGCATCTGCCGCTTTGAAGAGATGAGAATGCAGTATATAAAGCTCGTTATCGAAGAGACCCGCTGCTTTGCGACTATCGCAAGATTCGAGGCATATTAAAAGACATATAAAAACCGTCCCGCGGCAAAAGCTACGGGACGGTTGATTTTTTTATCTTACTTTTTATTCGATTCGATCAGCTCTTTTATGAGCTTGTATGTGTTCTCACCGAGTCTGATTATGCTCGGTCTTGTGTCGGCTTCGGGGAGCGCTCCCGCGGGGACAAGAACTTTGTGCCCGTCACATACCATGAACTGCGGGAACGCTGCGTTCGATGTAACGGTCGGCTGTCCGTCAAAGGTCAGCAGATAATATACGAAGTCGTTGTAGGCGTCGCAGAAATCGTTGTGATCCTGATATCTGACGAACCATGTCGAATCCGGGAAAGCGCAGGTGGAGGCGTCAACGAGCAGATCGCCCGAAAGATATTTGTTCGCGCTGTCCGCCTTGAGCGTCTCGCCTATGGGTGCGCAGGTAGCGCCGAGCGAGCCGAACTTCGTGTCTATAAGCATGTCCGTCTGGTCAACGCAGTTGTCGTATATCGGGATGGGCGCTATCGCATATCCCATACTCACGCAGACTGCAAGACCGTTCTTCTGCTCCGCTTTGAGCCTGTCGCCGAGACCGACCTGAACATTGTAGTGGTAGTTGTCGGTGAGCTTTGTCAGAGCCGAATATTTGTCGCCGGTGTCGGAATAGAGAGCCTTCTTCGCGTTTTCATAGTATTCGTCAGGCACGAAGCTCCAGACACCGGGCATCGTGGTTATTATATCCGTCAGGCAGTCGTCATAGAGCGCGTCAAGATCCTCTTCGAGAATGTTGTTGACGAGGCACAGCAGCATGTCGACTATAAACGCATCCTTGAGCACGGAGAAGAGACTGCTGACAAAATCGCCCGTCGTGTCGCCGCCGAGGAAAGTCTCGATAAACAGCTCGAACGCATCGGCTTTGTCACCGACATTGACATTCTTAGTGAACAGATTGCCAACGAGCGTTATGCCCTGGAACGCGCCGCTGAGGAAAACGACCTTTTCAACATCTTCGGAGCCGTAGAGCGAAATGTATGAAGCCGCGATGCAGGTGCCCTCGCTGTGCGCGCAGAGAACTACCTTGTCGTGGCGGGTGATTGCCTTTACTTCTTCGATATATTTTTCAAGCTCACGCGCGCTTTCAATTGGATCGACTCTCCAGTCGTAGCCGAAGATATAGCGCCCGCCGTCGTTCTCTTCTTTATATCTGTCGTGTGTGCTCTTCTTGTGGATATCTGTGTCGGTCGGCGTCTGATATGACTTTGCAGATATCTTAGCTGTGCCGTCCGTGTTGCACATCATGTTTCCCATGAGCTTGAACATAGCCCTTGAGAGCAGCGTGCGGAACAGCTCGTGCTCGCCTGCGGCGAGAGCCGCGAATGCGCCTGCAAGGCTCGGAATAGCGCTGACTATCTCAACTGCGCCCATCGGGAAAACTGCGCTCTGTGTGCCGTCGCCGTTGTCGTGATAGAGGTCGGCTCCGAAGCCGTTTATCATAACGACGGGCGGCGTGTCGCAATTGCATTCCGCGCTGTCCGCAAATGCGCCTGCGGGCAGCATGATGAGCATAATTGCCGCAAGAATGAATGATACCGCTTTTTTCATGTTTGCTCCTCCTCTTATTTAGAGCATTAAAATCCGAAGAAAGAGGGCACAAGGTAGGTGATGACGGACATGATTATTCCCGCAATAAGAATGCCGATGGCTATTATCGGGAAGGATTTCTTTATCCTCATGTCGGTCAGGGCTGCTACCAGCGCTCCGGTCCATCCGCCCGTTCCGGGCAGGGGAATGGCAACGAACAAAAGCAGACCCCAGTCGCGCCAGCGTTTGACTTTTTCGCTGTTGCGCATCGAACGAATCTCAAGCTTTTCAATGATCTTGGAAAAGACCGGCTTGTCGCGCAGGAATTGGAATATCTTACGTATGAAAAGCAGGATGAACGGGATCGGCAGAATGTTGCCGAGATAGCATATGGCGAATGCACGCCAAAAATCGACGTGCAGCAGCTTCGCCGCTATCATGCCGCCGCGCAGCTCGAGAACCGGCAGCAGCGATACGAGAAAAATTATCAGTTCGTTAGGGATCTTGTTCTGAAAAAAGTCGACGAGACCCTGAGCGAATTCTTGAGTCATGTTCTTTTCCTTTCATTCTTAGGCGTTTTTGCGCCGTCAGTCATCTGTTTCAAAAATTCCGTGCTTGTCCATAAAACGACGTGCGCTTTTTAAAATCGCCTTATCGTTTTCGAATTTCAGCGTTTCGAGCGCTTTGTCGAAGCCGAGCCAGATATAGTCGTCTATCTCTTCGCGCTGAATTATTGTTTCTGTGTCTTCGGTCTTTGCCAAAAAGATGGTTACGCTCTTTTCAACCTTGCCCTGAATCGTGTAGTCGGATTTTGCGGTGAAGTCCGGGATGATGTCGATGTGTATCCCGGTCTCTTCAAGAACCTCGCGACGGGCAGTCTGCTCGGGCGTTTCGCCGCGCTCCATGTGACCCTTGGGGAATCCCCAGTGGGCGCTGCGGCTGTTCTTGATGAGAAGAAGTCTAATCTCGCCGTTTATTCTGCGGCATACGACGGCTCCGCACGAGCGTTCGTAGAGACACTCGAGGCGGTATGTGCCCTCGGGTTCCGCAAAGGCGAGAGCATCGGCTATCTGATAGCCGATAAAACGCATGTTTTTCGGCGCAACGACAAGTATGCCCTTGCGCTCTCCCTCTCTGTATAAAACGGCGATTGCGCGCCCGTCAAAGTGCCTGACGGGATGATGAACGCCCATGATATAAGCGCCTGCGAAGCGGTTGTCAAACTGCCGCCTGCCTTCAAGAGAGCCGAAATTGAGAGAATATCTGTATCCGTACTGACGGTTCAGGGAGCCGACCGGGTTTGTTATTCTGACTCTGACGAATTTACCTAACAAAGGTCATGCCCTCCCTATATTCGGCGAGATTTGCTTTGTTCGCAAACTCCCCAATTTTGAATTTATGTTATCTATTATACTTATTTTGCCTCCCGATTGCAATAGCGCCGATATAATTTTGGAAAATAGCGCCCCTCGCTGTGCTGACACCTTGTTAAATTTGTCGATATGTGATAAAATCAGTATTAACTGATTTTTTTATCCCGGGTGCGCAGAGATGCATGACCCGGAAGGAGGGTAACTTTTGCAGAAGATACTTATCGCGGACGATGAGGCGAAGATACGCCGCATTATCAGGGATTTCCTCACCGCCAAGGGCTTTGAAACGGTCGAGGCGGAGGACGGTGCGCAGGCTCTGCGCGTTTTCTCGGAAAACAGCGATATAGCCCTGGCTGTGCTCGATATAATGATGCCGGAGATGAACGGCTGGGAGGTCTGCCGCAAGATTCGCGAAACCTCCGATGTCCCGGTCATTTTCCTGACTGCGCGCGGTGAGGAGTTCGACGAGCTCGAGTGCTTCGAGTGCGGCGCGGACGATTTTATAACAAAGCCGTTCAGCCCCACCGTGCTCGTCAAGCGCATCGAAGCGCGCTTAAAGCGCACTGCGGACAATCCCACCGATAAGATAGTTATAGACGGCCTTGTTATCGATGTCGTGGCTCATTCCGTCGTCTGCGACGGCCACGAAATCGAGCTGACCCACAAAGAATACGGGATTCTTCATAAGCTTGCTTCAAACCGCGAGCGGGTTTTCTCGCGCGAGCAGCTGCTTGACGATATCTGGGGCTTCGACTTCCTCGGCGATTCGAGAACGGTCGACTCTCATGTTGCGCGCCTTCGCACGAAGCTCGGCGATTGGGGCAGCCGCCATCTGCGCACGGTCTACGGCGCGGGATATAAGATAGAGGTGAACTGAGTTTGAGCCGTCGGTCGGCAAGAAAAAATGACAGGATCAGAAAATCGGGGCGGCGCATGGCTTTTGAGCTCATCACCGTCCTGATAGTGCTTGCCGCAATACTTGTTGCGCTGCGTCCCGGCGTGCTGCTCAACTCCGTCTATGCCTTTGCGGAGATAATGAATATGCAGAGCATCCGCGAGTCTCTCGATAACGAGGACCCGGCGTCATACGAATATTATCAGCAGTTAGCCTCCGTCTCCGACAACAACTATTATATGATCGAAGTCTTTGACCCCGACGGCAACACGGTCTATTCAAACCGCGAAAAGTTCTTATATTCCGGCGACGGGGACAGCGTCTATTACCGAACCGCCGAGAGCATGTATGCCACCGGACACAGCGTGCGCGTGTTCGATCTTTTTGACGACAGCGTAAGCTTTGACGAATATGAATATCAGGACAGCGAGACGGGTGGATATTACAGATACCGTGTCGAACTCAAAAACGGCGATACTCTGCGCCTGTGGCTGCCCTATTATCAGGTCGAGCGAAATGCCCATACGGCTTCAGTCCTTCTGACCGCTTTTGCGCTGATATCCGCCGCTGTGGCGTGCGCGATTATACTCTATTCTAATCTGCGCTTCTCGCGCCCCGTTGCGGCGATGGCGGAGATAACGGAGTCCATGGCGAAGCTCGATTTCTCCAAGAAATGCGTCAGCTATCCGCAGACGGATGTTCAGAACCTCGGGCAGAATATCAATATACTCTCCGAATCCCTGAGCGAAACGCTAGACGAATTGCAGGACAAAAACGAAAAACTGACCGAAGAGCTCGAACACAGCGCGCTTGTCGATGAGTCGCGAAAGAGCTT
>JBNMIN010000034.1:0-20853 GCA_050873305.1 Oscillospiraceae bacterium | reverse complement strand
TATTGTAACTTTTTTATTTGAGAAGGGTTTGACTAACCGACAAAAGCGTGCGTGGCGAAAAGAGCGATATTTCAAAAGAAAAACTATGCGCTACATAAGAGCGACGATAAAGAGTCTTCCCGAGCAGGATTTTAGCCCCAATATCGAGAAGTATCATCTTGTAGATGTGGTTTTAATTGTTGTTTTTATAATAACTCTTGCGATAGTGAGCGTAACTTATTATCTTGCGAGAGAAATTAACTGGGTTATTATAGTAACTTACGCAATTCATGAAGCAACAGTTATTGCAACGACTTTCTTTTTCCTTTCGCATATAACATCGCGCGATAAAAAAGGACGATTTGTTGGTTTCTTTTGGGGAGAGTATACATTTAAATAGCACTGAACAAACTACCGCTGGTTTGTCCTAAATCCGAGTGAAAATCCGGGAAACTTAAATTTAATTCGGTGTGTGTGAATGGCGCGGCGGGTAATTATATTGAAAAACGCCCGTGCCTGTTCAAATGCCAACTGTATTATATCGAATCACCCCAATTAGATACCAACCACTGCAAGCACCTATGCGGTATGAAAGGAGTTAAAATATATGGATAAACATAAAGATGCGGACAGGCATAAAATATATCCCAGCTTTAGGGAGTTTTATGGTAAGGGATTATTTAAAGCAGACCGTACACTTAAAGAAGAATACCAATGTTCGAAATGCGGCAGAAAAATAAGGATAGACGACTATGAAAAAATGAAATATAGAGATAGCTGCATACAATGGTTTCTATATATACTGTATTTCTATTTCTTTGTCATATTTGCTCGCAAAGCTGCGGATGCTTTTTTGAAAATAGTTTATGAAATCCCGGATTTTTTGCTTCGGCTTTTGAGCGTATTTTTTGCCGTTGTTGTTGCAGGATTTTTATTTTTTATGTTGCTGATGGTAGTTATTTGGCTGGGACGAGTATTTTTTCTTAAATGGTATTGTGCAAAACTGCAGAAAGCGGAACGGCCCCATGCCCCGGCGAAAGGACGGAGTAAAAGATTTATACATTTTTCAGCATCGGCTCAACCACGGCAAGCACTTGCGCGGTACGAAAGAAATAAAAATATAGATAAACATAAAAATGCAGACAGATATAAAATATATCCCGGCTTTAGGGAGTTCTGCGGTGAAAAAGATGTGCTTAAAGAAGAATATCAATGCTCGAAATGCGGCAGAAAAATAAAGATAGACAACTATGAAAAAATGAAAAAAAGGAGTAATCTTATACGGTGGCTTATAGTTATACCGCTGTGTTTTTCCATGGTTATATTTTGTGACGAAGCTGCGGATGCTTTTTCCAAAATAGTTTTGACTTATTATGAAGTCCCGGAATTTTCGCTTCAGGTTTTGAGCGCACTTTTGGGAGTTGTTATAGTGATTCCGGCTATCGCGGTAGCGGCGGCAGTCCTTTGGCTGGGACGGGTAATTTTCCTGAAGCGGTATTGTGCAAAACTGCAGAAAAGCGGAACAGACCCATGTCCCGGCGAAAAGACCGAGTAAAAGCATTCATATATTGTAATCAAGGCTTTTTCGGCGGCAATGCCGATAAGTTTTAATTGATTGCACAGTAGATTATTGATATTTACATAGGAGAAAGATATGAAATTCACAGTCAAAAGCATGAACGAGTGGCTTTATCCCGACAGCGTTGTCTCGGATGAACGCCATGAAATAAAGCTCAGCGCGGTGCGCGGGGGCTCGGCGGGGTTCCAGATACTGCTCGAGGGGCTTGAGACTGGGAATATCCGCGCGGGGTTTGAATCGGAATCAGACGGCTTCGAGGTCGAGATATTCCGCGAGCGGGCGGTCAGGGTTGAATATAACACCGGTCTGCACGGATTCACCGCCGATTGGGACACGGCAAAAGATTATGCGACCCGCAAGGCTCCGTTTTGGGTGTTTGACGCTATCGAACCGATACCGCACGACGGCGTTGAAAATGACGACGGCACGGCGGCGGTGTATGTCAGCGTGTCCGTTGAATCCGACTGCGCGCCGGGCGTGTATTCCGGAAATGTAGCCGTTTCGAGCGGAAATTTCACTGCGAATATAGCCGTTGAAATAGCCGTTGCCGACGCGGATTTGCCGCAGGAGACTCTGAATTTCACGAACTGGTACAGCATCGACAAAATCTGCGACGCTCACGATGTGGAATTATATTCCGACGAATATTGGGCGATTCTCGAAAAATACGGAAAGCTCATGCGCCGCATGCATCAGAATGTTTTTCAGGTTCAGGGCGATGCTCTGTTAGCGGGGGCGGTTGACGACAGCGGCAGATATGTCTTGGATTTTTCAAACTGCGAGAAGCTGATACGCCTGTTCTTCAATCTTGGATTCAAAAAAATTGAAGGTCCGATAATCTTCAACCGCGACAACTGGGACGCGGCTGACTTCAAGATAGACACGCCAAAAGGGCGCGTGCCCGCGCTGTCAAACGAGGGATATGAATACGCTTCGGCGTTTCTTACCGCGTGGCGTGAATTTTTGCAGAAAAACGGCTGGTATGACAAAGTTGTTCAGCATGTCGGCGATGAGCCGCACGAACGTGCCGCGGCGGATTACAGAATCCTCTCCGGTATCGTGCGCAAGTTCATGCCCGGAGTCCCGCTGCTCGATGCCATCGAGACGCACGAGCTGCAGGGCAGCATGGATATCTGGGTGCCGAAAAACGATTACTATTCGCGCAACATGGCGGCGATGGAGCGTCTGCGCTCGCTCGGCGACGAGATATGGTTCTATACCTGCTGTATCCCCGGCGGACATTATTGCAATCGCTTGCTCGATATGCCGCTGATGCGCACGCGCATGCTGTTCTGGGGCAGCTACCGCTACAGACTGACCGGCTTTCTCCACTGGGGGCTCAACTATTGGAACGACCCCAAGCGCCCGTTTGAGATAACCTGCCCGCTCAACTCGCCGACCAACAGGCTGCCCGCGGGCGACACGCACATTCTCTATCCGCTCGGGAAAGATATATTGGGCTCGATGCGCGCCGAACTCAGCCGCGGCGGCACGGAGGATCACGAGCTGCTCAAGGCTCTCGCGGCAAAAGATAAACCGCTTGCCGACAACATCTGCTCGACCGTTTTCAGGGCGTTCGATGATTGCGACAACGACGCGGCGGTGTTCGATTCCGTCCACGATAAGCTTATCGAAGCCTGCGCGCAGAAGAAAATATAAAGTACAAAACGCCGTCCTTAGTGGCGGCGTTTTCTGCGCTTGAAACAGAGAAGAAAATATATTATAATCTAATTGAATCTATAACCGGGAGGTCTTTGATGAACATACTTGTAACGCTTGACGCCAATTATATCCGGCCGCTGTCCGTGATGCTCCATTCGCTCGTCCGCGCGGACGACTGTCCGAAGTTCGATTTATACATAGCCCACTCGTCGCTGACCGACGAGAATATCGACAGCATATTCCGCGGCATCGACCGCAGCCGCTTCAATGTCCATTCCATCCGTCTCTCCCACGAGCTCAACGCCGACGCTCCGACGGAGGACAGGATAACCAAAGAGACATATTATCGACTCACCGCGCACGAATTTCTGCCCGCCGAGCTCGACAGAATACTTTATATCGACCCGGACACGCTGATTCTCAACCCCATATCCGATCTCTATAACATGGATCTCGACTGCTTCTGCTTCGCCGGGGCGAGCCACACCTTCGGCGTGGTCGAGGATATCAACCATATCCGCCTGGGTATGCCCGATGGCTCGCGCTATATCAATGCGGGCGTGCTGATGATGAACCTCGATGAGCTCAGGCGCAGCTACACGTCAAAGGAGCTCTTTGATTATATCGACAAGAACGCGGACAAGCTCTATCTCGGCGACCAGGATGTTATAAATGCGCTCTACTGCACCAAAACGCGCTATGTCTCGCCGGAGATATATAATCTCGACGAAAAGACAGCGCTCCACAGCCTCAAGACCCACGAGTGGGTCGAGAAGAACTGCTCGATAGTCCACTACAACGGCAAATACAAGCCGTGGAAAGAGGGCTACATCGGCACGCTCGCTTATCTCTGGCACAGGGAAGAAGAGAGCCTGCTCGACGATGCGGAGAAAGAGCAGTGATATTGCTTTTCGCGGCTTGTAAAGCCCGAAAAAGCTTGGTATAATTGAGATACAATAAGGAATCAGGAGGAAATAAAAGATGGCATTTTGCACTAACTGCGGTTCAAAGATAGACGACGGGGCTCGTTTCTGCCCCGAATGCGGCGCACCTGTTGCACCCGAGAAGCGTGACTCCGAGCCGTGGGAAGAGGAGAAGAAAGATCTCGGTACAAGAATATCCGAGCTCAATGACACTCCCGACACAACATCCGAGTTCGACCAGAACGACATTCAGTCGAACAAAGTCATGGCGGTTCTCGCCTATATCGGACTGCTCGTGCTCATTCCGCTCTTCGCCGCCAAAGACTCGAAGTATGCGCGCTTCCACACCAACCAGGGACTCGTTCTGGCGATAACGGAGTTCGTCTGGACATTTGTGACCAGAATTATAGTCGGCGTGTTCGGCTATATCAACACCTCTGTTGCAAGCATCATCGGCAACGTTTGCGGACTGGTAAATATCCTGTTTGCTGTGCTCGTGATAATGGGCATCGTCAACGCCGTCAAGGGCAGGGCAAAGGAACTTCCCGTTATCGGAAAGATCACTATTCTCAAATAAGGGAGATATTTTTATGCAGACAATAGTTGCGGTCGTTTCAATCGTAGTGGAAAAAGAGGAGTCCGTCGAGCAGCTCAACGCTCTCTTGCATGAGTTCGGCGAGCATATTATCGGCAGAATGGGCATCCCTTACCGCGCAAAGGGTGTGAACCTCGTCTCCGTCGCTCTCGACGCGCCGCTTGAGACTATCTCTTCACTTGCCGAAAAGCTCGGAACCGTTCCGGGACTCAGCGTGACTACCGCATATTCAAACGTAGTCGGCGAGGAATAATTTAAACAGAGAATCCCGGCAGACCTGAGGTTTGCCGGGATTTTTTATGCTGTGTCGCCGAAACCGACGACGCTGTGTTTTACAGCGAATTTATCATCGACAGCAGCTCGATATAGAACACGCGGACATTGTTATTTACCGTCATGCCGCCCTGGAGGGACATGTGGTCGCCCTCATATACCGGCATGATGTTCCATACGCCTGTGCGGACATTCGCGCTGTCATAATTGACGGCGGGTGCACCGATCGGCGCGAGTGCGGAATAGGTGTTGACGAGTCCGTCGTTTTCGCGCCACTTCTCGTCAACTGCGTAGCCGCCCTCGGTCGTGCCGGAGAATCTGCCCATTCTCCGCGAGCAGGCTTTGTAAAGTCCCTCGACCATGCCGTCCTTCGGGACATATATTCCGTCGTCTGCGGGCTCGGTCGCGCTGCACGCATATGAGAAGTAATAGACATTTTTGAGGGTGGATATTCTCTTGTTGAGCTCCATTGCGTTGTCGATGTCCATGTCTCCCTCGGCGCTGTCCTCGAGGTCTCTGCCGTCGAGGCTCGGCATGGATGCAACTGTCAGCACTGCGACAACGGCGCGTTCCTCTGCCGTAGCATTCGGGTCTTTGAGTATCTCTTTGCGCACGAGATACGCGGAGGTGCCATTGTGCGGAGCGGCGAGGGTAGTTATGCTGTATATCCAGTCGGCCTTGCCGCCCTTGAAGAATTCGGACACTTCTTTGCCGGAGGTGCTGCGCTCCTCGGGGCTTCCGTTCGCCATGAGCTCCGCGAATATTCTTACTGTAGCGCCGCCGAAAGAATGACCGAAGAGATTTATCTTTTCTTCGGCGTTCCACTCGTCAACAAGCGGCTTGTTCGTGAAGTCTTTGCCGTAGCGGTCGTGCCTGCATCTCTTGCTGTGCTCCTCGCCGTAGTCGGTGAGTGTGCCGGTCAGCTGGGCATAGAGCTCGCACGCCCTGTCCCACGCGCTGTCCGTTCCGGAGACCGAGGCGCAGTAGCTCTCGAATCCTCTTGCGTTGAGATATTGCATCAGGTCGCCGCCGAACACGCCCCAATAGGGCATCGCGGCGTAGTACCAATCGTAACTGCCCCAGCCGGAAAGTCCGTGGACGAAGATGTTGGCGTATTCCGTGTTGAACTTCGATTCGTCAACCTTTACATTCGGCACATTCAGCATGGGGAAAAAGAACATGATAAAAGATACGATAAGCGAGATGATTTTTGACATGGCTTTTTTCCTTTCTTTTCCGGTTTTGTGCGCAGTCGGCGACTGCCGCAATTCAATTATAGAGTGAAGAAAAAAGCAAAGTCAATAACGAAAGAATAAAATTTGGCAATATATCCCTAAAAACGCAGGCTAAAAATAAATTTTTTGTTTATATATACTTCTAAAGTGCTTGCTGACACAGTCCTGTTAAAAAATAAAACAAAAAACCGTCTGAGCGTTACAGCACTCAGACGGAGAAAGGAGGAAAAAAGCCATGTGCACCGGTCATATAGTGTGCAACCGAAGAAGAAGCATACGAAGCCCAAACCGATGAAGAGTAAATAACTTATTCCCCTGTTTGCGGTCGGAGTTGCCAACCGCAGCATTATGATATCAGAAATTAAAGAGCGGGTCAAGGTAAAATATCGGTCTGTCGTGCAATAAATTTATTTATATATGTTCCTGATAATACTTACCACCGCACTTCTGTTGAAAAACCAAGTCAAATGAGATATAATTATCGCAGAAAACAGCGGAGGTAACTTGAATGAAACTTCTCATTGTTCGCCACGGCGATCCGGATTATTCGATAGATTCCCTGACCCCGAAGGGCTGGCACGAGGCAGAACTGCTCAAAAACAGGCTGACGAAGCTCGATGTTGCGGCGTTCTACTGCTCGCCGCTCGGCAGGGCGAAGGACACTTCAAAAGCGACGCTCAGCGCGCTCGGCAGAACGGCAGAGATATTCGACTGGCTGCGCGAGTTCGACGGCTATGTCATAGACCCGGAGAGCGGGGAGCGCACCTATCCCTGGGACAGAACGCCTGCGTTTTTGAGTGAAAACGACGACTATTACGACAAGGACAAGTGGATAACCACCCCGTTTTACAGCAGCGGAGATGTGCCCGAAAAATATAAAACCGTCTGCGACGGCATAGACGAGCTGCTTGCGCGCCACGGCTATGTCCACGACGGCAAGATATACAGAGTCGAGCGGGAGAACAGCGACACCGTGGTGCTCTTCTGCCATTTCGGTGTGGAGTGCGTTCTGCTCTCGCATATTTTAAAGATATCGCCCGTTGTGCTCTGGCATAATTTCGTCGCACTGCCGACCTCGGTGACAACGCTGATAACCGAGGAGCGCGAGCAGGGGAAAGCCGTTTTCAGATGCAACGCATTCGGCGATATCTCGCACCTCTATGCAGGTGATGAGCCCGCATCGTTTCAGGCGCGTTTCTGCGAGACCTATTCGAATTTTGACGAGAGACACTGAAAAATAAAAAATTACAGCACCGTTTCAATTTTTAGAAACGGTGCTGTTTTTTGTTTTACCGCGCGGCTATTTTTTGTCAACAACCGCAATGTCCTTGATGCGCAGCTCGTTGCCTGTTACGAGATAGGTGTTGTCGCTGCCGCAGTGCGGGCATTTTTTTGCGTATTCCGTTGTCTTGTAGGTCTTTTTGCAGTCTTTGCAGTAGGAGACGCCCTCGAGAATAATCATTTCAAGCTCGGTGTCCTGCATATATTCCGTCTTTTTCTTCGCCCATTCGAAGCAGTCCGAAAAATATGACGGAACTATCGACGACACTTCGCCGACCTCAAGCGTGAGGCGGGTCACCTTGCTGACATTGTTTTCCTTGGCGAGCTCCTCCACCTGATCTATAACATGGAGAACTATGCCTAATTCATGCATGAAATCAATCCTTGTTCTGCTGAGCCTGCTTATAGGCCTTGCGCTTTTTCGCCATCTCCTTCGCCTCGTCCGAGCCTAAGTGACCCAGAATCTTGAAGGCGCGCTTGACGGAATATTTCAGAAGTCCGCCGACCTTGTCCTCGGCAACGCACATCGTCGAGCATTCCGGATGATCGCGCACGAGGTGGATAGCGTCAAATTCGCACTTCGTCGTGCAGAGGCCGCAGCCGATGCACTTGTTGTAATCGACATACGATGCGCCGCATCCGAGGCAGCGCCCGGTCTCGATCTTGACCTGTTCTTCGGTCAGATCCAGATGCGCATCCTTGAAAGACATCTTCGCATCTATCGACTCGTCCATACCAGCCTCCTGACGGCCTGCCGTGTCATAGGACGGGAATTTGATATCGTCTTTGTTCAGCGGAGTGAAGCTGCGGCGGTCGCGTCCGATGGTCATGGAAGCGTCCGGGCGGGCGTGGCGGTGCAGGCTCTCTGCTGCCTCGTGACCGGCGGCAATAGCGTCGATAACAAAGCGCGGACCTGTGTAAACATCGCCGCCGACGAAGATATCGGGATCCTCGGTCTGATAGGTGAACTTGTCTGCGACGGGATAGTTGCCGTGCCAGAAAGTGACCTTTGTGCCCTCGAGCAGCTTGCCCCACTCGATAGCCTGACCGATAGCGAAGACAATCTTGTCTGCCTTGACCTCGATAGTCTCGTTCTCGTCATATACGGGCGAGAAGCGCTTGGTCTCGGGGTCGATTGTGCGCACGCACTTCTTGAGCACGATGCCGGTGACCTTGCCGCTCTCGTCGACGAGGACTTCCTTGGGACCCCAGGAGGGATTGACCTTGATGTTCTCCTCTTCGGCTTCTGCGACCTCTTCGCGGCTCGCGGGCATCTCGTCGCGCGACTCGAGGCAGAACATGCTGACCTCGGAAGCGCCGAGACGGTGAGCGTTTCTTGCGCAGTCGATAGCGACATTGCCGCCGCCGATGACAACTACGCTGCCGTCGAATGTATCCTCACGGTGCTCGAAGCAGTGGCGCAGATACTCAACGGCGATATGTGTGCCGGGTGCGTCGTCGTTCTTGACTCCGGGGCGTCTGCCGCCCTGGCAGCCGATGGCGATATAGAACGCCTTGTAGCCCTGCTCCTTGAGCTGAGCTATCGTGATATCCTTGCCGACCTCAACGCCGCACTTGATTTCGGCGCCGAGCTCTTTGATGATATCGATCTCTGCGGCGATGACATCCTTTTCAAGCTTGTAGCTGGGGATGCCGTAGGTGAGCATACCGCCGGGGATCGGGTTCTTTTCGAAAACGGTGGGTTTGTAACCCATCTGTGCGAGATAGTATGCCGCGCTCAGACCGGCAGGACCGCCGCCGATAATGGCAATCTTCTCGTCGAACGCGCCGTGAATCGACTGGACGGTCTTTTCGGGCACAAATCTGTCCTCAGCGTTGAGGTCGAGATCGGCGACGAACTTCTTGACCGCGTCTATCGAAACGGGAGCATCAATCTTGCCGCGGGTGCACTCGGATTCACATCTCTTGTTGCAGACGCGTCCACAGACAGCCGGGAACGGGTTCTCGGTCTTTATCATCGCGAGAGCCTCGCGGTACTTGCCCTCGTGGGCGAGGCGCAGGTAAGCCTGAACAGGCACGTGCGCGGGACATGCCGCCTTGCACGGAGCGGAGCCGCTGGCATATGTGTTGGACATACGCGCGGTGTCGCGGTAGTCCTCATCCCATGCATAGGGTCCCCAGATGTTGTTGTCCGGCAGGGGAGCGTGAGGATATTTGACCTCGGAGCCGTCCTTGCGGCAGAGCTTCTGACCCATCTTGACAGCGCCCGCCGGGCAGGTCTCAACGCACTTGCCGCAGGCTACGCACTTCTCCTTATCGACCTTTGCGGTGTAAGAGCTGCGCGAAAGATAGGGTGTATTGAACAGCAGAGAAGTACGCAGAGCGTTGCAGATCTTGACGTTGCAGTTGCAGATGTCGAAAATCTTGTTCTCGCCGTCGATGTTGGTTATCTGATGGACATATCCGTTCTTCTCGGCAAGCTCGAGTATCTCGAGAGCGCGCTCTTTGGTTATGTAGTGAGCGCGTCCGGTCTCAACGGTGTAATCTGCCATGTCGCCGAGCTGGATGCACCAATCGTCAAAATCGTCGGTGCAGCCGTCGCCGAGCACTGCGCGCGAAGCGCGGCAGGAGCAGATACCTGCGGAGATATGACCCTCGTATTTCTTGAGCCAGTATGAGATATGCTCAAGGTCTATCGACTTGCTCTCGGCGTCAATAGCTTTCTCGACCGGGATGACATGCATTCCGATTCCGTCGCCTCCGGGCGGCACCATCTGAGTGATGCCCGCGAGGGGGATGAAAGTCATGCGCTCGAAGAACGAGGCAACTGCGGGGTTCTTTGCGATCCTGTCGACCGAGGAGTTGAACAGCTCGGCGGAGCCGGGGACATAGAACGGCAGTCTGTAGCGTCTGATGCGCGGGCGATCCTTGAGCTCGTGAGTGTGGTCGTAGTTGTCGCCGTAGTCATACTCAAGGATGCCTATGTAAGACATCTCATCGAGTATCTTCTGCAGATCGATAGCTTCGTAGTCGCGGTTCATCTCGAGCAGCTGCTCAAAGGTGTAGTGCTGGCGGAGCTTCATCTTATTGGCGATATCGCACATCTCGGGAGTCAGGACTTCTCTGAGTCCCCAATACTCCGGGTCGTCGGATGTCACTCCGGAGATCTTGTGTCCCATAGCATCGGTTATCTTTCTGCCGAGCTTGAGATAGCGTTCATCAGGGTTCTTGTCGCCCTGATATTTGCTGATTATTTTCTTATTCTGTTCCGGCATGATTTTACCTCTTCAATTAAAAGAATCTTCTTGCAAGGTCGCGGCTGTATTCAACGGTCTCTTCCATGTCGCCGAATGCCATGACCTCGCCTGCATAGTAGGTGTTGTCCTTACCCTGCATAGCTTCGACCTTCTCATACCAGCCGTCGGCATAGTCCTTGCTGCTGACATGCGGGAAATAATACCAGTCGTCGATACGCTCGATCTTGTCGACCTTCAGGCCGCACTTCTCCATGTCTGCAAGGGTAGTCGCTTTTGCGTCCTCAAACGGAACATCCTCCATACCCTCGTGGTTGCGCAGGGTGAATGTAACGAGCGGCTGATCGGTGACTCCGTCGGACCAGCGATGATAGAACACCATAAGATGTCCGCGGGTCTCGTTGGTCATATTCTCGAAGAAATAGTAGGAGATGTCAGGCGCGTTGCCCTCTTCGGGACGGACAGCCATGGTGAAATACTCCTTGTGGACTATCTTGGAGAACAGCTCTTTCTCTTCCGGGCGGGGATCGCCGTAGCCGAGGAACAGCTCGAGCGGGGTGCAGATGATGAGCTTGTCGAACTCTTCGGTCTTGCCGTTTACGGTGACATAGACCTTGTCGTTTTCACGCTTGATGTTGGTGACTTCGGAGTTGAGCAGAGCGGGATGCTTCAGGTGGCTGTTGACGCCCTCCCAGATGCTCTGGGTGCCGTTGTACCAAGTCCACAGTTTGCCGGTGGAAAGGAACTGCTTGACGGTGAAGGCATCAAGATACTTGAGAACATAAGCTGCCGGGATCTCGTCGAAGTAGCCGTAGCCGAAGGAAGTGAACGGACCCTTCCAGACAAGCTCTGCGTCCTCGCAGTGGTTGAGCTTGAGGAACTCGGAGAAGGGCATCGAAAGATCCTTCAGGTTCGGGTTCTCGCCCTCGATGTGAGCAAGCTTCATCTCGGGAGACGGGCAGGGACCCTCATAACGACCCTCGGACACGCCTCTGTGACCGTTGACATCGTAGCCCTTGTACTTCGTCTCGAGGAGTTTCGAGAGCTTTCTCATCTTCATGATCTTCTTGAGCAGTGCGAGGGGAGAAGACTTCTGGGGCGTGCCGTCGACATTCATAAATCTTCTGCCCATGGGCGGTCCGTCGAGATGGGTCGTGCCGCCGAACTCTTCGCACTCGTGAACTGCGAAGTAAGTGTCGCAGCCCATGACCGCGCCCATTTCAATGGTGCGATCCTCCCATTTGCCCTGTGCGTTCTTGACCTTCATCATGGGCGAGAATGCCTTGCCGCCGACTTTGCCGGACTTCTCATAGATGACATAGTTGTCATAGCCCTTTTTCTCAAGGTACATAGCCATGCTCGTGCCTGCGGGGCCGCCGCCGATGATGCAGATGCGCTGATTCTTGTTTTCCATGGATAGATCTTCCTCTCCTTGATGGTTGGTGTAGCAATCTCCTTCCTTAAAACAGTGGGAAATTTGCTGCATCGGGTGTCTTTTTTAACATCAATGTCATTATATTACCTTGTTTTTTGTGAGTCAATAGCAAGAATGCACAAAAAAGTATTCTCTTATCGAATCGTGAACCGTCATTTTATAATTTTAATAATTGCTTCTTTTGAGTAATAATAATGAGCCCCGATAGTTGAAAAATATTTACTTCGGTGGTAATATATAGATGAAAACCGCGGAGGCGATAAAATGACAAATCAGGAAATAGCGCTGGAGATAACGAAGATATTGAAGCCCGACATCGATCAATATACGCGCCATCATAACGACGGCGACAGGTTCGAGACAAGAAAGCGCGTCTATGCCGAGACTTATCTTTATTTTCTCAACAAATTCAACGAGAACGATAAAGCCGAAAGCAAAACAGAGGAAGAATAAAAAGCAGAGTGTTCATAAAAAAATCCAATCCCGGCAGGAATGTCTGCCGGGACTTTTCTGCATATATCGAAGCCGCATGATGTGATAAGCGGAGCGGGAAGATTGAATTTGACTATCACTTAAGCTATAGCAATGTAAAAGCAAGCGACTCATCTAATTCTTATAATCGGGCCTTTAGTAGCCGCGCCGCAGTGTTTGATGGCTAACGGAGACGAGCGAGGGAACGGCTTGCGAAGCAAGACGCACGAGCCCGCACTCGTTCAAGCTCCGGCGCGTTTGCGGGCGAATGTGCCGAGCAACTGATTGAGAGCCGCGAGCGATGTACTGCGGCGCGGCGTTGCGGGTGTCGAGCGGGACCGGCTCGTTTGCTTTTCTTTTGCAGGCGTTTTCTTTTTCAAATAAAAAGAAAATGCCGAAATGCGGGAAGTGTAAAAATTTGACTATGGTAGGACGCGAAGGTAGATAGTGAATTATACAATTTCATATCGTGCCGCTTGTGCGGCAGCGGTGCGTCGAGGTCGCCGTACCCAACAAGTTGCACGGCAATAAATCACTGCAAAATTGTGCGGATTTCATGACAAATCCCTGTTTGCCGACCCGATAAAATAGGAGCCGTCATTTTTGACAGCTCCTATACATTAATATATATTATATTATCTCTCGTCAGTCAGCGTTGCCGCCATGACTGCCTTTATTGTGTGCATGCGGTTCTCCGCCTCGGCAAAAACAACGGACTGTGCGCTCTCGAACACCTCGTCAGTGACCTCCATTGAGTCGCGCCCGAACTTCTCGCCCATCTCCTTGCCTATCGTCGTTTTCATGTCATGATAAGAGGGCAGGCAGTGCATGAACACGGCGTTCGGCGATGCCTTTGCCATGAGCTCGGAGTTGACCTGATAGGGCGCGAGGTCGTTTATGCGCTCCTCCCAGACTTCAACAGGCTCGCCCATCGAGACCCACACGTCGGTGTATATGACATCGGCGTTTTTTACTGCCTCGTCGGGGTTTTCGCAGAAATTTATCTTGGCGCCGGTCTGCGCGGCGATTTCCATGCAGGTGTCAACGAGCGCCTTGTCGGGAAAATATTTCTTCGGCGCGCAGGCAGTGAAGTTCATTCCCATCTTCGCGCAGCCAACCATGAGCGAATTGCCCATGTTGTATCTGGCGTCGCCCATGTAGACGAAGTTGATGCCTTTAAGATGCCCGAACTGCTCTTTTATCGTCAGAAAATCCGCGAGGATCTGCGTCGGATGAAACTCGTTTGTCAAACCGTTCCAGACGGGGACGGAGGCATACTGCGCGAGCTCTTCGACTATCGACTGACCGAAGCCGCGGTATTCAATGCCGTCGTATATGCCCGAGAGCACGCGCGCCGTGTCGGCGATGCTCTCTTTTTTGCCTATCTGCGAGCCGGAGGGGTCGAGATAAGTCGTGCCCATGCCGAGGTCGCGCGCCGCGACTTCGAAGCTGCACCTTGTTCTCGTGCTCGTCTTTTCGAATATCAGCGCAACATTCTTGCCGTCGCATATTTTGTGCGGTATGCCCGCTTTCTTCTTCGCCTTGAGAGAGGCGGCGAAGTCGATAAGATATTCAATCTCTTCGGGAGTGAAATCCAAAAGCTTCAAAAAATCTCTGTCTTTGAATGTCATGTTCAAGCCTCCTTGTCTGCACAGACTTCTTTTATAACTCCGACTGCCTGCTTGAGCAGCTCCATGGGAATGTTGAGCGCCGGGAGCAGTCTGACTTTGTCTTTGGCTTTGATAACGAGAACGCCCTTTTTCATGCAGGCATTTATGACCTCGGATGCGTCCTTTTCGGTCTTTATGCCAATCATCAGCCCGAGCCCCGAGACTTCTTTTATGCCAGGTGCGCCGCTGAGCTCTGAAAATATATATTCCGACCTCTCGCGGACTCCGGCGAGAGTCTTTTCATCGAGTCTCGAAAGAATATTTATCGCGCCGGCGCAGCATATCGGGTTTCCGCCGAAGGTAGAACCGTGGGAGCCGGGGGTGAGAACATCCTTTGTCTTTTCGCTGAACAGGGTAGCGCCGAGCGGCAGACCGCCCGCGAGTCCCTTGGCGGTCGAGACGATGTCGGGGAATATACCGTAGTTCATGTAGCCGTAGAGTTTGCCGCTTCTGCCGTTGCCTATCTGAACCTCGTCGCAGATGAGCAGAATGTCGCGCTCGCGGCAGATTCTCTCGAGCGACTGGAGATAGTCTTTGTCGAGCGGCATGACGCCGCCCTCGCCCTGAACGACTTCAAGCATGACTGCGGCGCAGCGATTTTCAAAGAGAACTTTTTCAATCTTCTCTATATCATTCGGTTCAACATAGATAAATCCCTCGGTCAGCGGAAGAAAGTCCTTGTGGAACACATCCTGACCCGTTGCGGCGAGGGTGGTTATCGTCCTGCCGTGGAAGCTGTTTTTTAGCGTAACTATATTGCAGCAGTCCGCGCCGTGCTTCTCTGCGGCGTATTTTCTTGCTGTCTTTATTGCACATTCGTTAGCCTCCGCACCGGAGTTCGAGAAGAAAACTTTTTTCATGCCCGTGCGGTCGCAGAGCATCTGCGCGAGCTTTACGCACGGTTCTGTGTAATAGAGGTTCGACATGTGCTGAATTTTGCCCGCCTGCTCAGTTATCGCTTTTATCCATTCATCGTCGGCTATGCCGAAGGTGTTGACCGCTATGCCTGAGGACAGATCGGTGTATATCTTCCCCGCGTCGTCCCAGACTACGGAGCCCTTGCCGCCCTCAATTGTCAGCGGGAACCTCGCATAAGTTCCGGCGATGTATTCTTTGTCCTGCTGCTGTAATATATCCATTATATTCTCCTTTTTATGCCGTGAACATCGTGCCCATGCCTTCGTCTGTCAGCATTTCTATAAGTATCGAGTGAGGTATCCTGCCGTCGATAATGAAAACTCTGTGAACGCCCCATTTTATCGCGTTGATGCAGCATTCGGCTTTCGGAATCATGCCGCCGCCGATGACGCCGCTCTTTATGAGCGCGGGAACTTCGTCCGCCTTTATGACCGAGATGAGCGTGTCCGGGTCGTCCTTGTCCTGGAGAATGCCGCTTATATCCGTCATGGATATAAGGCTCTCCGCGTTGAGCGCGCCGGCTATCTTCGCCGCGGCGGTGTCTGCGTTTATGTTATAGACATTGCCCTCGCTGTCGCAGCCGACGGTCGAAACGATCGGGATATATCCCTTGTCGATAACGTCGAGTATCGGCTGAATATTTACATTTGTTATCTCGCCGACGAAGCCGAGCTTTTCGTCTTTCATCTTCGCTTCTATCATGTGACCGTCTATTCCGGAGAGTCCCATCGCCTTGCCGCCCTTGTTTTCAACGAGGTTGACGAGGCTTTTGTTGACCTTTCCGGCGAGCACCATCTGCACTATATCGGCGGTCTCCTTGTCCGTGACGCGCAGACCGTTGACAAATTCACTCTTCTTGCCGGTCTTTTGGAGCATATCCGTTATCTCCGGACCGCCGCCGTGAACCAGAACGACCTTTATGCCGATGAGCCAGAGCAGAACGATGTCGCGCATGACGGAATCTTTTAGCTTTTCGCTCGTCATCGCATTGCCGCCATATTTGACGACGACTATCTTGCCGGCGTAATCCTGTATATACGGCAGCGCGTGGACAAGAACCCTTGCGCGCTCCGCGTTTGAAATGTTCATATCTTTCCCTCCGTTTTTCGCAATCAGGTGCGGTAGTCGCCGTTTATCTTGACATAGTCGTATGTCAGGTCGCAGCCCCACGCCGTTGAAGATGCGTCGCCGCTCTTTAAATCAATAATAATATCTATCTCATTTTCGGAGAGTATCTCTTTTGCCTTTTCCTCCGAAAAATCAACTCCCGCGCCGTTTTCGCAGACGAGGATCGAACCTTTATCAGACTTGAACCAAACGTCGATTTTGTTGACATCAACATCCGCGCCGCTGTAGCCGATGGCGCAGAGGACCCTGCCCCAGTTGGCGTCCGAGCCGAACATGGCGGCTTTTGTCAGCGACGAGCAGACAACGCTCTTTGCGACAGTCTTAGCGGTATATTTGTCCTTTGCGCCGCGGACCTTGCATTCGAGCAGCTTCGTCGCGCCCTCGCCGTCGGCGGCAATCCTGCGGCAGAGCCACACGGTTATAGTGTTGAGGGCTTTCATAAATTCATTGAAGTCATCGCCGTCTTTGTCAATCTCTTTGTTCCCGGCGAGCCCGTTTGCGAGCACTGTTACCATGTCGTTCGTCGAGGTGTCGCCGTCGATGCTTATCATATTAAAAGTCTCCGCAATGTCCGAAGACAGAGCTTTCTGGAGCATCTCGCTGCTTATCGCGCAGTCGGTGGTTATGAAAACGAGCATCGTCGCCATGTTGGGATGAATCATGCCCGAGCCCTTTGCAATGCCGCCTATTTTGCATTCAACTCCGCCTATTTCGAAGCTGACGGCAATCTCCTTCGGAATCGTGTCGGTCGTCATTATCGCCTCTGCCGCCTGATCTGAGTGGTCGCCGAGTCCTGCTTTCAGAGCGGGTATGCCGGAGGCTATCGGGGTGATGTTCAGCGGCTGACCGATAACGCCTGTCGAAGCGACGACGACGTCGGCGGGCTTTATTCCGAGCACGGACGCGAGCAGGTCGCTCGTGCGCTCGGCTATCTCAACGCCGTTCGCGTTGCAGGTGTTCGCGTTTCCGCTGTTGCATATGACCGCCTGCGCCTTGCCGTCTGCGATATGATTTTTCGTGACGACCAGCGGCGCGCCCTTGACAAGATTAGTTGTATAGACAGCCGCCGCGTTGGCGACTTTTTCGCTGTATATGAGCGCGAGATCGCGCTTCGTCCTGTTCTTGCGTATGCCGCAGTGAACGCCGGAAGCCTTGAATCCCTTTGCGGCGCAGACGCCGCCCGATATTATTTTCATTTTATTTTACCTCCTCAGATATCAAGTCCGAAAGCCTTGTCCTTGCCCATGACAAGGTTCAGATTTTCGAGCGCGGCGCCCGATGCGCCTTTGCCGAGATTGTCGTATACGGCGGTCAGCAGTATTCGCTCATCGTTGCCGTAGACCGATATTTTCATGCCGTCCGTGCCCGAGAGCGCGCCCGCGCACAGAAAGCCGCCGTTGTCCGATTTGTCGCAGAATGTCACGACGGGACCCTGATATTTTGCTCTGTAGATGTCGGCGATTTCGCTTGAAGAACAGCTTATCTGCTCCGCGAACAGCGGCACGGTGACCTGCATTCCGCTGTAAAAATCATCGACCACGGGGCAGAATATCGGGGCGTTTTCAATGCCCGTTATGCCTTTCATCTCTTTTAAGTGCTTGTGCTGCTGAGTCAGCCCGTACTGTCTGGGGGCGAAGAGCAGTGAGGATTTATCCTCGCTCTCGTATTCGGCGATCATCTTCTTGCCGCCGCCGCTGTACCCAGTCAGAGAATAGCAGCTGAGCAGTGCATCTTTTCCGAGCACGCCCGCCTCAACAAGCGGATAAACCAGCGCGATAAACCCGCCGGCGTGGCAGCCGGGGACGGCGATGCGCTTGGAGCTTTTTATCTTCTCTTCAAACTCTGCGGACAGCTCCGGAAAGCCGTAAGCCCAGCCCTCGCTCGTGCGGTGTGCGGTCGAGGTGTCGATAATAACGGTGTCCGGATTTTCAACCAGTTCGACCGCCTCAACCGCAGCGGCGTCCGGCAGGCAGAGGAAAGCGACCTGTGCGCTGTTCAGCGCCTGCTTGCGGCTCTCGGTATCTTTTCTCTGCTCCTCGCTGAGCGTTATCAGCTCAACGTCGCTTCGCTTCATCAGTCTGTCTTTTATTCTCAGCCCGGTCGTGCCGGCGCTGCCGTCGATAAATATTTTCATGGTGTCTCCCGCTTAATGCGCTTTCGGCGAACACGGCGTTTATAAAAACAATCCGGTATTCGCCGACGGTGCAAAATTATTCAACTATTTGACTAATAATATACTACTATATGCATAAATATTCAAGCGTTTCGGCAAAATAAATTCAATTTTGTCAATCTGTACCATACCTTCGTCCGTTGGCAAACAGCTTTGTAAAAATTGACAAGAGAATGGGAGAGGGGGTGAATATAAAAATGTATAGAAATTTTTATGAGAGTAATATTTTACCTTGTCTAATTTTTCTATTCGTGATATTATGACAATTAAGTAGGGCTTTCGCGAAAAAAACAAGTACTGATATGAATAATTTATAAGGAGTTGCAAAACAATGGACAATCAGTTACAAACAACAGATTTTTCGCTGGAAAACATAATTACTGCGGCGGTGAAAATTCCCGGAGTTAAAGTCAGCCGCAGTGATTTCCTTGAAAGCGTTTTCGCAAAAGAAAATGTAAACATTCAGGATGTTGTGAATTTGGGACCGATAGAAGCAAATGTTCCGCGCGAGAGGCTGTCGTATTTGGCAAATAAATTGATAATAAAGCGAACCAGCCAGTCATCGATAGCTTCATTTGCCGCAGGCATACCCGGCGGTCTTGCGATGGCGGCGACGATTCCTGCCGATATATTACAGTTCTTCGGTATGGCACTGAGATTGGCACAGGAACTTTCGTACTTATATGGAGCGCAGGATCTTTGGAAAGACGGCGAGATTGATGATGACAAAGTGAGATCTCAGCTTATTATGTATTGCGGAGTAATGTTCGGTGTATCCGGTGCAGTATCGGGAGTCAGAGTCCTTTCCGCACAGATAGCGAAAACAACTTTAAAAAAGCTGCCGCAAAAAGCTCTCACGAAAACTTTTTGGTATCCCATCGTAAAGCAGATTGGAAAAGCGATTGGCATAAGAGTTACAAAAACTACGGTTGCTAAGGGCGTTTCGAAAGCTATCCCGATTGTGGGAGGTGTGATTTCCGGCAGCCTGAATTTTGCGTCGATGATGCCTATGGCAAAAAGACTTTATGCGGCATTTGACAAAGCTTGCTTTGATTATAGCGAAGATGAGCTGGAGTCAGACCTTAACACTATTGAAAATGCAGTAGAATATGTTGAGGTTGAGCCGACAAAATTGCAGCAGGAAACAGCGGCGGTCAAAGAAAAGCTTTCCAAGGGAATAAAAAGCGTGGGTGCCGGAATATCCGGTTTTATAAGCAAGAAAACAGCCCCGCAACAGGAAGAAAAAGAGCAGGATACATATGAAGATAAGATTGAAACAGTAAAGAAAATGAAAGAGCTTCTTGATATCGGCGCGATAACTCAGGAAGAGTTTGATGCGAAGAAGAAAGAGCTTCTGGGGCTTTAATAGCAAAAACAGGATATCTCCTTGTCAGAGATATCCTGTTTAATTTTATTTCGCGAGGAATCTTGAAAGGAACTCCTGCGTCTTGGGATCCAGAGGATTCTCGAAGATGTCCTTCGGACTGCCCTGCTCGCAGATGAGTCCGTCCGCCATGAACACGACATTCGTTGAAACATCGCGTGCAAACGCCATCTCGTGGGTGACGACTATCATCGTCAGACCCTCTTTTGCGAGGTTGCGCATGACTTCGAGCACTTCGCCGACCATCTGGGGGTCGAGTGCGCTCGTCGGTTCGTCGAACAGCAGAACTTCGGGCTCCATCGCAAGCGCGCGGGCTATTGCGACGCGCTGCTTCTGACCGCCGGAGAGCTGGGAGGGCTTGGCGTTGATGTAGGGCGCCATGCCGACCTTTTCAAGATAATGCAGTGCGGAAGCCTTGGCTTCGGCTCTGGACTTCTTGAGAACCTTCGTCTGACCGATCATGCAGTTCTTGAGAGCGGTCATGTTGTTGAAAAGATTGAACGACTGGAACACCATGCCGACGTGCGAACGGTATGCGCTCGCGCCGCCTTTAATGTTGTCGATATTCGTGCCGTGATAGAGTATCTCGCCGGAGGTCGGAGTCTCAAGGAGGTTTATGCAGCGGAGCAAAGTGGATTTGCCTGAGCCGGACGCACCGATGATGCTCGTGACATCGCCGGGATTGACCGAAAAGTCAATGTCGCGCAGAACTTCGTGGCTGCCGAAGGTCTTTGAAAGATGATTTATCTGTAAAATAGGCTCTGACATTATCTTCCCTCCTTCTTGGACTTCTTGACATATGAGTACATTCCGCTGGTGTGGGCGAGAGTGTCGGTGGTCGAGAGATCGAAGTTCTCCGGACCGTCAAGCTTCTTCTCCCACAGTCTGAGGATAAGCGAGCAGATGACCGTCATTATCAGGTAGATAGTCAG
>JBNMIN010000033.1:0-21180 GCA_050873305.1 Oscillospiraceae bacterium | reverse complement strand
TCTCAGAGTTTTGCCATGCAATGAGAAAATATGATTTCACAAACTCCTTCAGCGAGTATTTTGCTTTGAATAATCAATTTAACACCCGCGACACAATTGCCGTGGGAAGAACTTTTTCGGGTCTTGCAAAGCTGATTTTCCCTGATGAAATCATGAGCAAGGACGAAACCCGCGAAATTCTTGAATACGCCATCGAGTGCCGCCGCCGCGTTAAAGAGCAACTGCGCAAAATGACGCCCGGCGAATTCAGCGACGTGAATCTTGGATATATAGACTTAGATACTGACGAGGAACATATTGTTGACCTGCCCGAGGTAGCCAACGGCACCTTGGTCTTTGAGGGCCTTGAAACTCCCGGATATGTTTATGGCGTCGGCAGATCGGTCAACGATACGATTGGTATCTATAGATTGGAGAACAAGCTGATCAGCGGCACCGGAAGCCTGAGCTTCAAAAACGTTGAAGGTCTTGCACGCGCTCCAAAGAGCGTAAAGGACAGCATCACGGCGGCATTCAATTATTTTGAAGAGAACTCGAGAAAGATTATTTCCGGAGCCTATGATGACTTTGACTACAGCCTCTATTTCAATGACCTTCAAAACAGAGGTGTCAGCGACGAAATATCTGTTGCTGAAGTTGTGGGTCTGTTCTCCGGACTTGCAAACCGCGCGGTACTTCCGTCGCTGGTTATCTGCGGCAGAGTCGTGATGTCCGGCAGCATGATGCCGATCACAACCGAGCTGGATGAGATTTTCGTTGCCGCCGCAAATGCCGGAGCAAAGAGAATCATGCTTCCCGCCGAAAGCAGGGACAAGTATAATAAACTCAAATCTGATCTGAAAGATGAGATTTCCGTTATCTTCTATTCCACCCCGTTGGATGCTGCCAAAAAAGCGCTTGGAGTTGATTGACTATGGCTGAATTTAAATGTATCAACTGCGGCGAAATAAAAGAGAGCGGGAGCCCCTGCAGTTGCCCTGTTTGCGGATACAGGATGTTCAAAGCGCCGTACAATCGAAGAGATGTATTGGCTTCTGAGATTGCCGGCTTTGTATCTGGTCTTGAAGTGAAGACGGTAACAAAAAGCAATCTTGTCTTTTGCGGTAAAGCTAAGGATGATAAACGCTTCCCGAATTATGACATGATTCTCGAATATGTTTCTGGGAGAGATCGCACGGAAGATTTTTTGAACAACCTGCTTGAGACGGCCAAACAGTTGAAAATTCATTTTACCGCCGGATTTTCGAAAACATATCCGGTTTCTTTCGGAAAGCAGAACGATATAATCAAACGGTATGATGGAGTTCTCGTAAAGGCGGCGCAGGTACTCAATCCGGAAATGAAAGCAGAGCTCAAGCCTGTTGAATGGGAGCAGGTATCTCTGCTCTATACAGAGACTAAAAACGAGTCTCTCTGGGCTTTTGCCGACGAGCTTCTTGATCTGATCGAAAAACTTGCTAAAAAAATCAGCAGATTTATCAAGATGAATAATCTGTACGGAAATGCCCACAAGTATTATCCGAAAAAGCGCAGCGGCGAATTCACCCAAAAGACCGATTATAAGAAGAAATTCGAAAATGCCATTGCGGAGACAGAAAAGATTCTCGAGAAAAGATATATTGTTGATATAACGGATGACGGTTCTGACGAGCTTTACGAGATGCTGACTTTTATTTGGTATGACATCGAGCTCATTATGCATGCTCCGCTGTTTATTAAGACATACGATTATTCAACGGAATCAGGCGAGCTCGGGGAGGCGGAGCTGTTTTCTCGCCTTGCCGATGTGCTTAAGAACAGATATGCAGATTTTAATGATCTTTTAAATTTGGATTCTCTTCTGAGCGGCAAGACCGAAGACGAATTATTTGAACTCTATAAAAATTTGATAGATATCGATGCTTTCGGAATCCTTGTCCCCAGCGGCACAAAACTGATTAATATCGGTGAAAGCGAGAAGAAACTCGACCGTCTGATAGGACTTTCCGGCATCAAGGAAAGCATTAAAAAAATTAAGGCTTACGTTCTATCAAACAAGGGCAGCGACAATCTGAATATCCATATGTGCTTTATGGGTAATCCCGGCTCGGGAAAGACCGAAGTCGCCCGATATATTGCGGGAATACTCTATGAGAATAAGATTCTTCCCACGAACAAGATAATTGAGGTTGACCGCAGCGGGCTTGTAAGCCAGTACTTTGGCGCAACTGCCGAGAAGACCAGCTGCGTCATCGATGAGGCGATGGGCGGCGTATTGTTTATCGATGAGGCATATGCCCTCGGCAATGCTTCCAGCAATATGAATGCAGACTACGGAAAAGAAGCAATCGACACGCTCGTCAAGGCGATGGAAGACTATAGGGGGAAATTCTGTGTAATCCTCGCCGGGTATAAAAATGAGATGCAGCAGATGATTTCGACTAATCCGGGCTTGCAGTCCAGAATTCAGTTCATGTTAGATTTCCCGAATTATTCGCGGGACGAATTGAAAAGCATAGCGGAACTCATGCTGGAGAGTCGCAAATATACAATCGGCGATGCCGCAATGAGCAGAATCTTAGATATTACAGATATTAAGCGCAAAGAAGCTAATTTTGCCAATGCAAGAGAAATGCGAAACATTCTGGATCAGGTTATCATGTGTCAGAATCTTCGTGCGGCAGGGACGAATGACAGGGAACTCGGAATTATTGATGTGAATAAGTACATCAAAGATGCGAAAATCAACCTTCCGATATCAGGAAGCAAAACAAATGGCGTACTGACCGGCGAAGAAGAGTTGGATCAGCTCATCGGTCTGGCATCCGTAAAACGCATGATTAAAAAAATAAAGGCCTATGCCAAGCGAAATAAAGGCGAAGAAGGCTTCAATCTGCATATGTGCTTCTGCGGCAATCCGGGAACAGGCAAGACGGAGGTTGCCAGAATTCTTTCGAGAATACTTTACGATGCCGGTGTTCTCGGCGAAGCAAAGCTGGTTGAAACGGACGGGCGCGGCCTGCTGGGCAGATATGTCGGTGAGACGGCGCCTAAAACCGAGGCGAAGATCAATGAGGCTATTAACGGAGTTTTGTTCATTGATGAGGCTTATAGCTTGCTTGGATCTAATTCCGCGAGCGGTGGATCAGTAAACTACGGAGACGAAGCAATTGCGGTTCTTCTTAAAGAAATGGAAGATAAACGCGGGCAGTTCTGCGCCATTCTTGCAGGGTATAAAAACGAAATGAAAGATCTGCTGAGCGCAAATCCCGGTTTTGAGTCCAGAATTCAATTCACATTGGAATTCCCAGACTATACACGGGAGGAACTTGGCGAAATAGCGAGAAATTTCTTCGCCAAGAAGAAATATGAAGTTGAAGACGCCGCTCTCGAGAGGCTTCTTGATGTAACTGATTATTATCGGGATCTGCCCAATTTTGCAAATGCGAGGACAGTGAGAAATATCATCGATCAGGTGATTATGAATCAAAACTTGAGAACGGAAGATTTTGAAGAGGATAACACTGTGATTGTCGATGATGTTGATGACTATCTTGCTGATGAAGGAATAGATTTGAGCAAGCCGAGCAAAGAAAAGGGACGCATCGGATTTATATAAACTACCTGACAATTTAAGTAAAATAAAGAAAAGCCTTCACGCTTAAAACGTGAAGGCTTTTTGGCGGACAGGGTGGGATTCGAACCCACGAGCCGCTTGCGCGACTACCTGATTTCGAGTCAGGGCCGTTATGACCACTTCGATACCTGTCCGTATTTTTAACGGCTATGATATTTTAGCAAATGTGCCGGGCTTTGTCAAGCGGATTTGCAATTTGCGGTGAATTTTATTTGCGCATTTGCTGTATGATGCGTGCGATGCGGCTGCGCTGCGATGAAATGACCCCACCCGTTTTGGCGGGTGGGGCTTTGTGCTGTGAATTTTAGAATGTGACTTTTACAGTCTTTATCTCGAAGGGCTTGAATCTGAGCGAAACGGTGTTGCCGCTGACTTCGAGCTGCTCTTCGTTTTCTTCGAGCAGGTTGCAGACATATACGCTCTTCGGGGCGCGGTCGAAGGTGTAGACGCAGTCGGTCGTCTTGTTCCATGTCTCATATGCGCGGATGACGACATCGTCGCTGTCCTCAGCCTTCTTGACGGTCTCGATGATGACATTGTCCTTGTCGGTGCTCACGAGCGAGTAGCTGTCGTGCGCTGCCTTGCCGCTGACGCAGTAGAGCGGCAGGTTGAGCGAATAGCCCTGGTTGACGACATCGGAGGTGTCGACCGAGCCCGCGTGCGGGTAGATGGAGTAGGTGAAGCGGTGAACTTCTCTGTCCTGCTCGCTGTTCGGGTTGACCGCGCAGCGCAGGAGGCTCGTTCTGATGTGACCGTCCTTTATGTCGTGGCCGTACTTGCAGTCGTTGAGGACAGAGAGTCCGAAGCTGTTGTCGCTGAGATCGACCCACTTGTGACCTACGACTTCAAACTGCGCGAAATCCCAGAGCGTGTTGCGGTGGGTCGGGCGCTTGTAGTTGCCGAACTGGATATCATAAGTGGCCTCGGTTGCGTTGACATCAACGGGGAAGTCTGCCTTGAGAAGTATCTTCTTCTCTTTCCAGTCGACCGTGTAGTCAACATCGATGCGCGGAAGGTCTGCGTAGAAGATGAAGCTCTGCTCAATGGTCGAGGAGAGGAACTTGCGCGTGACCTTTATGACCGTGCGGACGGGTCCGCTCTCTGTCACATCGACTGCGCTGACATCGTTTATCTCGGTATACTTCTGATCGAAATAGACCTTGATATCCCACGCCTCGTGGTTGAACGGTCTGTCATCATAGGCATAGATCTTATTGAGAACTTCGCCCTCCGGCGCGACTGCTCTGCCGGTCGCCTTGTGGATGAGCGACGCGATGTTCATGTTCTTGTCGAACTTGACGGTGAAGAACTTGTTCTCTATAGTCTTGTTCTCGACTTTAACGGTGTTCTCGCCGGACTCGCCGCCGTGAACGAGGCGGAAAGTCTTGTATCCCTTGGCGGGCACGCCCTTTGCGAAGAACACAAGGCGTCCGTCGGCGGATTTCTGCCACGGCATGACGTTGCCGTCGGCGTCGACTATCGAGAAGTGCTCGGCCGCAGGCATATCGGTGATAACGACATCGTCGCGCTCAGCGCCGAATGTGTTGAAAACGGTCATGGAATTGCCGTCCGGAGTGCAGACTATCTTGCCGAGAGTGTCGGCTATCTCAGCTTTGCCCTCGGAGATGAGCTTGTCGTACTGCTCCTTGGAATCCTCGTAGACTTCCTTTATCGAAGAACCGGGGATTATATCGTGGAACTGGTTGAGTAGTATTATCTTCCAACCGTCGTTGATGAACTGATGGGGATAGGACGCGATGCCGTTTGAGTCGGCAATGGCGCAGATAGTCTCCATATCGTGATAGAGCAGCTCGCTCTTTCTGTTGTAGCGCTTGTTTCTGCCCTGCGAGGTCAGGGTGCCGCGGTGGAACTCGAGATAGAGCTCGCCCGCCCATTTGGGCAGCCTGCGCGAACCCTTGACTTCCTTTTCGAGGTCGTGATAGAAGTCTATCGCAAACTCCTGCTTGACCTTCGGGCAGCCGGGGATGCCCTTTGCCATGCGGTGACCCATTTCGAGCATGTCGCGGGTCGGTCCGCCGCCGCCGTCGCCGTGACCGAATGTGCAGAGATACTCTTTGTTGAGATCCTTCTGCGAGTATCTGTGCCAGCCGCCGAGAATGTTCTCGGGGTTGAGATAGGCGTTGTATGTAGTCTGCCAGCAGTCGGTCTCGTCGAAGCAGTCGGTGCTCGGCGAGAAGTGGGAGAGAATCTCCGTGCCGTCGATGCCTTTCCACATGAATGTGTCATAGGGCACTTTGTTGAACTCGTTCCAGGATATCTTTGTGGTCATGAAATAGTCGATTCCGGCTTTTTTCATGATCTGCGGGAGCGCCGCACTGTAGCCGAAAACATCGGGGAGCCACATTATTTTGTTGTCAACGCCGAACTCGTCCTTGAAGAAACGCTTGCCGACTAAGAACTGGCGGACAAGGGATTCGCCGGAGGTGACGTTGGTGTCCGACTCGACCCACATGCTGCCCTCGACTTCCCAGCGTCCTGCGGCGATCATCTTCTTGATGCCCTCATAGACCTCGGGATAGTCCTCCTTGACAAAGGCATAGAGCTGAGCCTGCGAGGACATGAATTTGTATTCTGGATATTCCTCCATGAGCTTGAGGACGGTCGCAAAGGAGCGTCCGGCTTTCTCTCTTGTCTGGCGGAGTCTCCAGAGCCATGCGACATCTATGTGCGTATGACCGATGCAGCAGGCGGTCGCGTCCATGGCGTCCTTTGAATATATCTCCCTGTCGAGCAGGTCGATTGCCGCCTCGGCGGAGGCCGCGAAAGTATCATAATCGGCGGTGTTGAAATCGATAAGATTGACGGCGTCGTTGAGCGCCTTGACTATATCGATGCGCGGAAGATCGTCCGCGTCATAGAGGGATGCAACTTTGAGCGGGGTTTTGAGATCGAAGATGAGACGGTTGACAAGGTCGTCGACGACCTTGAGGCGCGCGCCCATTTTCAGCTTGCCTCTGAACTCCCATGCGTCGGAATATGCGTTGAGGCAGCAGTCGAATTTCTCGCCGCCCTTGGCGCAGTCGAGCAGGCGAATCTCACTGTGGTTATAGTCGCCGCCCTGGCGCAGCTCGCCGTTAAAATACATGATGAACTGCGGGTTGCTGCGGTTCCACGGACCGCTCGCGGAGGGGGTCAGCTGATAGACCACGGGTCTGCCGGCAAAACGCTCGGGGACTGTGAAGCTGTGGCGGAACCACGCGTAGTCCTCTTTATAGCCCCAGTAGTCGTTCTCCGAGTCGAAATCCGTCCATTCGCCCTCGTCGATCTGTGAAAATTTGTACTGCCCGTCGCGGAATTTGAAGCCGCCGAGTGTCTCGCTGTCGGGGTAGAGATATTCGTTCTCAAGGTCCTCGATGACCTTATAGACCCTTCTGGCGAGCATGAAGCGCTCGGAGTTCTTGTCCGTGAAGCGGATGTCTACATGACTCATTTGATTGCTCCTTTCGGAAATTTCTTTGATTTATCTGTCGGAATAATTTTAAACTAATGCTTTGAAAAAAGCAACCGACCGGGCTTGAAAAGTCCGGCCGGAGGAAAGTTTTTTATTCAGCCTCTTCTGCGGCGTGCCTTCTCTCGTTGAGCTCGTCAAGAATACGCGTATGCTCCTTGTCGGACAGGGCATATTTTATTGTCGGCAAGACGGCGAGAATGCAGCCGATAACGGGCGGGATGGAGACGATGAAGAACAGGACGGTCATGAACGGCTGATATTCGGGATTGAGCCGCGGGATACCGCCGGCGTTGATATAATCGTTGACCTCCTGAACCTTGGCGTCGGAGAAGCCGACGACTGAATAGGCGATGCCGTTGATTATCGTGGCTATTGCCGCGGTTATTTTCGCTATAAATGTCTGACCGGAGAAGAACACTCCGTCCGGGCGTATGCCGGAGCGATGCTCCTCATAGTCAACCGCATCCGCTATCATCAGCGACTGCAGAGCGTTGGTTATGCCCATTGCAAAGCCGGCGCCGAAGAACAAAACCGCACAGATTATAAGGCAGACTACAGTAGTCAGATCATGGTTCGGCGCAATCATATAGATAGCAAACAGTCCGCCGTAGGGTATTGCGCCGAGGATATTGGACCAGTTATAAAGCGACTTCTTCTCGTGCTTCTTGACAAGTCCGGGTGCAAGACCCATCGAGAGGAACTGACCGATAAACAGTGCGCCGCCGAGGAGCAGGATATAGAGCATGGCAAGGAGCGGATCCTTGCTCGCGTAATAATAGGAAACGAGCGACATCGCCGCGAGGGCTATTGTCGATTTGGGGCTTCCGAGGATGCCTGAGAGCAGAATCTGGCGGAATGGCTTGTTCTGCCACATCAGCGCAAAGTTTTGCTTCATCGTGCGGGTCTCTTTCGAGGCGGGGACGCGCTCGCGCACGAAAATACCTGCCATCTGATAGAGAACAAAACCGACGACGGAGAATATGACTGCCGCGGTTATGAAGCCGAGGCGCTCACCCTGAGCCGCAGTTCTGCCGCCGACCGCGAACATACCGCCGAGCTTGAGCGCGACGGAATTTATCGTCAGCAGGGTTATGCCTGCGCCGACGCTCGCCCAGATTCTCGCGAATGAGAGAAGCTTGTTGCGGTCGTCGTCTTTTTCGGTCATGAGCGCGGTGATGCCCCAGAGCGGGATATCGCCGACGGTATATGTCATGCCCCAGAGTATGTAGGTGAACGCCGCATAGCCGACGATGAGTATATTGTGCAAACTCGCTGCGGAGGCGGCGGTGTCATAGAAACCGAAGTTTGTAAAGCAGAGAATCGTGATTATCATTATCGGCAGAGGAACGAAGAGCAGATAGGGTCTGCACTTGCCCCATTTTGTGCGGGTTTTGTCAACTATCGTGCCCATCATCGGGTCGTTGACCGCGTCCCACACGCGCGCGATAGCCATGATAACGCTGACTGTGAACGCGGGGATGAGAATGGTGAATTGCAGATAATATGTCAGCGCGGTGCCGATTATATTATAGAATATATTCTGACCTGCGAGACCGACATAGTACATCGCGCTCTCTTTTTTTGTATAGGTTTTGAGCGCTCTTCCTTGTGATACACTGTTTGCCATCTTTTTCTCTACCTCCTTACCGGTATATAATGATTATATACTATTATTTCACGGGTTACAACATATTTTTAGTTATTTTGCCAAATGCGCGGCAAAATAAAAAGCTCCGCAGGTGAGCGCGGAGCCGCTGTATATATTATTTACGCCTGGTTGTTGCGAATCATGTTGAGGATATTGCCGAGATTCGTCGTGCCCTTGAAGAAGTGCCTGAGCTCCTTGAGGGACTGCAGGAAGTTGGGGTTCCATGCAGAGCGGGGAGAGGGCTTTATGCCCATCTCTTCGAGCATCGGGCGCAGAGCCTCAAAACGCTCCTCAAAGCTGTTGTAATCCATATTGGCTCTCTTCGTCCAGCCTGCTTCGGCGACAGCCCAGAAGCGCGGGAAGCACATATATGAAAGCCTGTCAAAGTCGCGGACATACTCAGCCCAGAGTGGGCACTCGACGCCGTAGACATTCTTCTTGCCCGCCTCGGTCAGTCCCTTTATATACGGGTCGAGGCTGTAGGTCTTTTTGAGCGAGGTCATGCCGAACGGATAGTCGCAGTAGTAATAATAGAACTCGGAGACTATCATTTTTCCGCCCTTGTTCGCGAATTCGACGGAGCGATCCTTTTTGTCCATCCAGCGCTGAACTATAATATCGTTGGGCATCATGCCGCTGTTGAGGCTCTCGTTCCAGACTATAGCTGTTTTGCCGTGCTTTTTGAGGAAGTCAACGGCCTGAAGCACGAACCAGCCCTGGAGCTCTTCTTCGTCCTTGAGACCCAGTTCTTTCATGCGCGCCTGGCACTTCGGGCAGTTCTTCCAGCGAACCTTGGGAGCTTCGTCGCCGCCGATGTGGAAATATCTGCCGGGGAAGAGCTCAATCATCTCGCCGAGCACGTCAAAGACGAGTTTCAGCGAATCATCGTTTCCGGCGCAGAGAATATCATCATAGATGCCCTGCTTCGTGCCGACCTCGAGGGGCTTGCCCTTGCAGGAGAGCTCAGGATAGGCGGCGAGCACGGAGAGCGTGTGTCCGGGCATATCGAACTCGGGGATAACTTCAATATAGTTATCGTCGGCATATGCGACTACTTCGCGGATCTCATCCTTTGTGAAATATCCGGAATATTCCTCGGCGAAGTGGTACTGGCCGAAGTCCGAGCTGCGGCGGTGGGAGCCGACGGTGATGAGCTCGGGGTGGCTGTCAATTTCAACGCGCCAGCCCTGGTCGTCGGTCAGATGCCAGTGCATGGTGTTCATCTTGACGAGCGCGGCGGCGTCGATGAGCTTTTTGATGTTCTCGACTGTCGTCATGTGGCGCGCGCAGTCGAGCATGAACGCGCGGTATTCAAACGCGGGCGCGTCCTCGATTCTCACGCACGGGCAGATATCGAGCTGCTTTAACTGCTTCAATGTCTGGCTCGCATAGAAAGCTCCGCGCTCGCCGCCTGCGGTGGCTTCAACACCGTTTTCGGTCACTTCGAGCACATAGCCCTCTTCGGGCAGTTTGTCTGTCAGGCGCGCGGAAAAGCTTTCGGAATCGATGCTGTCCGTTTTTACGCTTCCGCCGAGATAGTCGATTTTGTTGGGATTGGGAATAATATTGAGCTGCTTCATTTTCTTTTCCTCCGAAGGGCTTTTATCAAGGGTCAGTATACAATAAACGCAATTCAAAAGCAAGGCGAATTTCAGTTTTCGGGCTTTTCTTCGTGTTCTTTATGCTCGCTGTGCTCTTTCTTGTTCTTCTCGGCTCTGCACGCCTCGGCGCACATCTCCTCCTGCTTTTCGAGCGTTATCTGCTTCATTGTGTTTTCGTCTATTTTCATCAGCTTCATCAGTATTGCCTGACGGGCGAGAATACGGTTCATCTTGCCATGGATATCCTCGATCATTATCTCGGTTTTGAGATTGACCTTGTAGTCGTTCTCGGCGCGGCGGCGATCCTTTTCCTCCTGGCGGTTCTGGCTCATCATTATCAGCGGAGCCTGCAGCGCGGCGACGCATGAGAGCACTAAGTTGAGCAGTATGAACGGATAGGGGTCGAACGCGCGCTTGGCGAGTATAACATTGCCGACCATCCAGAGTATCAGCAGGGCGGAGAACGAGAATATGAACGCCCAGCTGCCGGCAAATTTCGCGATTTTGTCCGCGGCGCGCTGACCGAATGTGTATTTCTCCTTGTCGGGGTTCGCCGATATCCTGCTGTCTGCGAGCAGGGATATGATATCCTCGTTGCTCATATCGTGCTTGACATCGCTGATTATTTCATTGACAAGTTTCTTGTTCTCTTTCATCTGACACACTCCCTTGAAATTATCTGTATACTATTTTAACATAAGATAAAGAGATTTTCTATAGCTATATTTGCGTTTGCAAGGCGGCGGTGGTATACTGTATACGCAGACATAATTCAGCCTTATGCGCAGATAATATATAAAAAGGAGAGAAGAAAAATGAAAGAGCTCATGAAAAATATTTCAAAATCCGAGGTTCTGACTCTGAGAGATCAGGTGCTCTGCCAGCCCGGACAGGTGGTCAGCAAGACCCTCGCCCAGAACGATGCGCTGAGCATAACGCTCTTCGCGTTCGACAAGGACGAGGAGATAAGCACCCACGCCTCCGGCGGCGACGCATTCGTCACCTGCCTCGAGGGAGTCGGAAAAATAACGATAGACGGCGTTGACTACGAGCTACACGAGGGCGAGAGCATAGTCATGCCCGCCGGACACCCGCACGCGGTCTACGGCAAGGAGCAGTTCAAGATGCTGCTCGTTGTGGTGTTTTGATGATAGAATAAAATAGCAATGTCCGCCGTATTAGATATAAATGCGGCGGACAATATTTTTTCGGCGCTGAGCTTGACAAAAAAATATTATTTGATTATACTGATATCAATTAGTATCAATATGTATCAGCTGGTGATTGAATGGACGCACTGAAATTTTCTGAAATGCTCTCGGATAAGCACATAACAAATTTCAAAAAGCTCAAATACAAATATCCGGATGATTTTGAAGAGTTTATAAATATATTGAAATCGTCGTTTTATGAAAAGCTGCCGCTGAATGATTTTGACGGCAAAAATCTTGTATATCTGACGTCATGCACAGGCGTGAATCTTGAAGCGGTGAAATTGCTTTTTACCGCGCAGAACTCCGCCTATGCTGCAAAGGCTGTTGAAGAGGAGATCGTTGCGACCTCGGCGATCGAAAGCATTGACTTTGACCGCAGCAGCGTGCGCAGCATAATGCTCGGCAATGCGCCGAAGGACAATCAGGAGAACAGGATATACGGATTGAAGCTTGGTTTTGAGTTTATAAGCGACAGGCACAATCACATAACAGAGGAGAATATCCATAAGCTCTATATGATGGCGATAGGGAATTTTCTCGAAGGCGATGACAGACTGCGCGACGGGGAATTTTACCGCCATGATGATGTGTATGTCGTGGGCGGCGACGGTGTTGTACACCGCGGCATTGACAGCGGAAAACTTCCCGGATATATGAAGCGGTTTGTGAATTTCGCAAATGACGACGATGGCATAAATGACCTGCTCAAGGCTGCAATATTGCATTTCGATATCGCGTATCTGCATCCGTATTTTGACGGAAACGGACGTATGGCGCGTCTTTTGCATATGTGGTTTCTGATTCAGAAAGGATATGAAAGCACGCTCTTTGTTCCGATGTCGAGCTACATTGAAAAGAGCAGGGAAAAATATTACGACGCATACGCTCTTGTTGAAAATAACGCAAGGCTTGCGGGAGTTACCGATGTCACGCCGTTTCTAATATATTTCATAAAAAATGTCTACGACGAAATGAAACCGGACGCGGTTAAAACTGATGCGACGGAAAGATACAATGAAATTCTGCGCTCCGGTGAAGTGACGGTAAAGGAGGCGAAGCTCTGGCAGTTTGTATTGTCGACATACGGCGGCGAGGGCTTCACAACGAAACAGCTCGAAAAGGACTTCGGGGACGCAGCCTTTGCGACGATACGCAAGTTTGTTTTGAAATTTTCTGAGCTTGGCTTGCTCGATGCGCAGGAGATGAAAAATAAAGTTATCTACAGGATAAAATAACAATGTCCGCCGTATTAGATATAAATGCGGCGGACGAATTTATATAATTTTACCCCTGCTTCGAAAACTCGCACCCGCAGTAGTTCTGTCTGTATAGATCATACTGCTTCGAGAGTTCTATCGAGCGCTTGTAGCCCTCGCGCTTCTTAAAATCCGCGGGCAGGTGGCGCACTCCGTATTTTTCGCCCATCTCCTCGCCGATGCGGTTGAGTATCTGCGAATTCTTGTGCGGACTTACGGAAAGGGTGGTTGTGAAATAGTCGAAGCCGTGCTTTTTCGCCTCCTGAGCCGTGCGCTCGAGCCGCAGATAAAAGCACTTTTCGCAACGCGAACCGCCCTCGCGCTCCTGCTCATATCCCTTTGCCGCGTCGGTGAACTGCGTGTGATCGTATTCACATTCAAGCATTTTTACATTGTGCTCCGCGGGCAGGAGAGATATTATCCTGCGCTGTTCGCTGAGGCGGTGTTCGTATTCCTCTGCGGGGTAGATGTTCGGGTTGAAGTAGAGCACAGTGACATCAAAATATTTTGTCAGATATTCGAGCACATAACTGCTGCACGGTCCGCAGCAGCTGTGCAGCAGCAGGGACGGTACGCGCCCCTGCTTTTTTATTTCATCAATTTCGCGGTCGAGTTCGAGCTGATAGTTGATTTTGTTCATCTCAACGCCTCCGCAGTATATGATACTGCAAAGGGGCTGATAAATCAACCGCTCAGTCGAGGATGCGCCCGTCGGTCGATATCGTCACGACCTGCCACGGGATAAATTTGCCGCTGTTCTGCAATGCGGTTTTTGCGGCGTGTTCGAGCCCGCCGCAGCAGGGGACTTCCATTCTGACGACCGTCACGGACTGGATATTGTTGTTCGCGATTATCCCCGTCAGCTTCTCGGAATAGTCGACGCTGTCGAGCTTCGGGCACCCGACAAGGGTTATGTGGTTCTTGATAAATTTTTCGTGGAACGCCGCATAGGCGTAGGCGGTGCAGTCGGCGGCGATGAGCAGCTTTGCGCCGTCAAAATACGGCGCGTTCACCGGCACGAGCTTTATCTGGACCGGCCACTGGCGCAGGCGGCTCTGCATTTCTGCGGGCTGTGCCGACGGGGTATTTTCCTTGCGGTTCATCGTCATGAGCCTCGAACCCGGACATCCGCCGTGATGTCCGCCGAGCTTTTTCTTCATCATATTTTCTTTGACTGCTTCGGCGTTGTAGGCGGCGGCCTCGCGCTCGACAAAGGTTATCGCGCCCGTGGGGCACGCGGGCAGGCAGTCGCCGAGCCCGTCGCAGTAGTCGTCGCGCATGAGCTTGGCTTTGCCGTTGACCATGGCAATCGCGCCCTCATGGCAGGCGGCGGCGCAAGCCCCGCAGCCGTTGCATTTTTCTTCGTCAATATGGATTATTCTGCGCTTCATAAAAATTCCTCCGAGCGTAAAATTTGTTTTTTCTTGACCTGACGCGTTTATTATAGTAGAATTGGGGCAAAAATACTGTTGTAAAAACAACGGAGTGATAAAAATATGTCGGAAAATTTTGAAAAAATAAAAACAGCGCCGCTCTTTTTCGGAATAGACGAAGCCGAACTGCCCGAGCTGCTCGAAGCCCTCGATGCGCACAGCCGCAGATATCAAAAGGGCGAAATAATAATGCCCGAGGGCGAAAAGACGGACTCGCTCGGGCTCGTGATGAGCGGCAGTGTTCTGATAGTGCAGGACGATTTCTGAGGCAACCGCAACATCATGGCGCGGATAACTCAGGGCGGAATCTTCGCCGAGTCGTTCGCCTGCACGGGTGAAAGGCTGACCGTCGGCGCGGAGGCGGAGAGCGAATGCGAGATAATGCGGCTGAAAGTCGGGCATGTGCTCGGCTCGTGCCCGAAGTCGTGCGCCGGGCACGCAAAGCTCGTCGGCAATCTGATATCCGAGCTCGCGCGCAAAAATCTGAATTTCAACTCGAAGCTCGGGCACATGGGCAAGCGCACGACGCGCGAAAAGCTGCTGTCATATCTTTCGGCGCAGGCGATGAAGAACGGAAAAAATGAATTCGACATCCCGTTCGACCGCCAGCAGCTTGCCGACTATCTGTGCGTTGACCGCAGCGCGATGTCCGCCCAGCTCTGCGCACTCAGGGACGAAGGGATATTGAAGTTTAGGAAGAATCATTTTGTGCTCAACAGAATATGAAAAAACGACCGCCCGAATAAACGGACGGTCATTTTGTTATCGGTTAAGATTACTTCTTCTTTCCTGTGCCTTCGTATTCCTTAATCCAGTCGATCATATCGGAGAAGGACTGCTTTGCGCCCATGGGGGCGTAGCCGAGCTCTTCCTTAGCCTTGTCGCAGCTGAAGTTGCAGTTCGAGGTCAGCTTGCGGATGGAGTAGCGGGTGAAGAGCGGGGTCTTCTTCGCGGCGTTGTAATAGACCTCCATGAGAGGAGCAAACGCATTTGCAAGGCCGAGAGAAATCTTGAAGCTCGGAGCCTTGAAGCCGCAGATGTCTGCGAGCATATGTATCAGCTGGTCGACGGTGACGACCTCATCGGTGAGGATATAGCCCTCGCCGGATCTGCCCTTTTCGGCAGCGCCGATCATGCCCTTTGCAACATCGCGCACGTCAACGAAGTTATATGCGCCGAAGGAGAGCGATACGGGGAACTTGCCCTTGAGGAACATTCTGACCATCTCGCCGACGGAAGAGACCTTGAAGTCATAGGGACCGCAGCAAGCGCCGGGATAGACAACGACAGTCTCAAGCTTGTCATCGTTGTTCGCAAAGACATAGTTTGTGGCAGTAGCCTTGGTCTTTGCATATGTGCCGTCAAGACCCTCGGGATTGAAGTGAGAGATCTCGCGCATGACCTGATTGTCGGGGAGCGGGGGATAAGCGTCAACGGAGGATGCATAGACAAGGCGCTTTACGCCGCACTTTTTGCACGCCTCAACGACGTTCTTTGTGCCGTCGACATTGACCTTCCAGGTCATGTCCTCGTTGCCCTTGTTTATCTCGATAACGCCTGCAAGGTGATAGACGACGTCCGCGCCGTCAAAAGCCTTTTCAAGAGAAGCGGGATCGGTGACGTCGCCGAATACGCGCTCGCATTTGATGCCGTCAAAAATCTTGCTGTCTTTTCTGATGAGTATTCTGAAGTTTTCGCCGCGTGCCTCGAGTTCCTTAACAAGTGCATAGCCGACGTGACCCGTAGCGCCCGTGACGACTGAAAGCTTGTCTCCCATGGTTAATTAACACTCCTTTAATTTTTAAGCTTACGGAGCTTATTATATATCAGAAAAACTTTTTAATATTTACGCTAAAGAACTATTTGGCAGCAAATGAATAATTATTTATTTTTTTAGTCAAAGTGCCGAAGTGTTTCGCCAATAACATTGACTTTTTGTATGTTTGGAGCTATTATTTTATAGTGGTATTTTGCTCTGCACGGCGGCGTATAACTTGAACGGACGCCCGCGCAGAGAACGGACATATATATTTGAAAGGAAGGATACAAGTGGCAAAATACGTCCTTGCACTCGATCAGGGAACGACGAGCTCACGCGCTATCGTTTTCGACAAAAAGGGCAATATCGTAGCCAAGGCGCAGAAGGAGTTCGATCAGATCTATCCCGCCGCAGGCTGGGTCGAGCATGACCCGATGGAGATACTTTTCAGCCAGTTCCAGGCGGTGACTTCCGTCTTTGCTTCGGGCGAGATAAAGCCCGAGGATATAGCCGCTATCGGCATAACGAATCAGCGCGAGACCACAATTATGTGGGACAGGGAGACGGGCAAGCCCGTCTACAACGCCATCGTCTGGCAGTGCCGCCGCACGGCGGAGCTCTGCGAGCAGATAAAGGCGGACGGCATGGAGGAATACATAAAGGATAAGACCGGTCTTGTTATAGACGCGTATTTCTCCGGCACGAAGATAAAGTGGATCCTTGACAATGTCCCGGGCGCACGCGCGCTCGCCGAGGCGGATCAGCTGCTCTTCGGCACGGTCGAGACATGGCTCATATGGAATCTCACCGGCGGCAGAGTGCATATAACCGACTACTCCAACGCATCGAGAACGATGCTCTTCGATGTCGACAATCTCTGCTGGGACGAGAAGATGTGCGAATATCTTAACATTCCGATGTCCATTCTGCCCGAGGTCAAGCCCTCGAGCATGGTATACGGTAAGGTCGCGGGCGGCATAATCGGTCTTGAGGGTCTCGAGGGTATCCCGATCGCGGGCGCTATAGGCGATCAGCCGGCGGCTCTGTTCGGTCAGGCATGCTTCGAACCCGGTCAGGCGAAGAACACCTACGGCACCGGCTGCTTCCTGCTGATGAACACGGGCGAAAAGCGCGTCAAATCGAAGAACAACCTGCTCACGGGCGTCGCCTGGGGTATCGGCGACAAGGTCGAATACGCCATTGAGGGCTCTGCGTTCAACGCTGGCTCGGTCATAAAATGGCTTCGCGACGAGCTGCATATGATAGACAACGCAAAGCGCTGCGATGAGCTCGCCGAGAGCGTGCCCGACGCAAACGGCATATATTTTGTTCCCGCATTTACGGGTCTCGGCGCTCCCTACTGGGATATGTACGCGCGCGGCTGCATAGTCGGACTCACGCGCGGAGTCAACCGCGCCCATGTCGCGAGAAGCGTCCTCGAGGCTATTGCCTATCAGATGACTGACCTTCTCGAGGCAATGGAGGACGACTCCGGAATAACATTCACCGAGCTTCGCGTCGACGGCGGCGCGAGCGTCAGCGATATCCTGCTCCAGATCCAGTCGGATATGATACGCACGATAGTTGACAGACCCAAGACCGTTGAGACTACCGCCCTCGGAGCGGCATACCTTGCGGGTCTTGCCGTCGGCTACTGGAAGGACAGAGACGAGATCGCGCAGAACCGCGAGATCGAGAAGATTTTCACCCCCCAGATGGAGAAGTCGCACCGCGACGAGCTCTACAAGGGCTGGAAGCGCGCAGTCGAGCGTTCGCGCGACTGGGCGAAGGACTGATATTATCTGGCCGCCGACCGGTTTTCTGATCGGCGGCCGTAAAAATAACCGGGTATTCTCGAACACGAAAGGAAAACGAAAATGGATTATCTGAGCGAATCACTCAAACTGCACTATGAACTGCGCGGCAAGCTGGAGATACAGCCGAGAGCCGGGGTCAGCAACAAGGACGAGCTGTCTCTTGCCTACACCCCCGGAGTCGCGGCTGCGTGCCTCGAAATAAAGGACGATGTCAGCAAGAGCTATGACCTGACCCGCCGCTGGAACACCGTCGCCGTCGTCACGGACGGCACTGCGGTGCTCGGTCTCGGGGATATAGGTCCCGAGGCGGGCATGCCCGTCATGGAGGGCAAATGCGTGCTCTTCAAGGCGTTCGGCGGAGTCGACGCGATACCGCTTTGCGTGCGTTCAAAGGATGTTGATGATATAGTCAACACCGTCGCCCTGCTCGCAGGTTCTTTCGGCGGAGTGAATCTCGAGGATATTGCGGCTCCGCGCTGCTTTGAGATAGAGCGCAAGCTCAAGGAGCGCACGGATATACCGATTTTCCACGATGATCAGCACGGCACCGCGGTCGTCTGCCTTGCGGCGGTTGTCAACGCATTAAAGATAGTTAAAAAGCAGCTCTCCGACTGCACCGTTGTTTTCAGCGGCTCGGGCGCTGCGGGCGTTGCGATAGCGAGACTCTTCGACTCCATGGGCGCCGGCGAGATTATCATGTGCGACCGCAAGGGCATAATCTGCGAGGGCGGCGATCTGACTCCCGCAAAGGCGGAGATTGCCGCGTTCACAAACAAAAATCACCGCATCGGCACGCTTGCCGACGCGATGAAGGGCGCTGATATATTTGTCGGCGTCTCCGCTCCCGGAATCGTTACAGAGGAGATGGCGGCGTCGATGGCTGAAAATGCAATAATCATGGCTATGGCGAACCCCGTGCCAGAGATAATGCCCGACCTTGCAAAGGCGGCAGGCGCGGCGGTGGTCGGCACGGGCAGAAGCGACTTCCCGAACCAGATAAATAACGTCCTCGCGTTCCCCGGAATTTTCCGCGGCGCGCTCGATGTCCGCGCAAGCGACATTAACGAGGAGATGAAGATAGCCGCCGCCAAGGCGATAGCTTCGCTCGTCAGCGACGAAGAGCTGAACCCCGATTATATCCTGCCTGCGGCGTTCGATGAGCGCGTCGGAAAGGCAGTCGCCGACGCAGTCGCGCAGGCGGCGAGGGACAGCGGCGTTGCGAGAATATAACTAAAATTTCGTGGTGTAGCCGCCGTCGAGCTTTATTCCGCTTTTTTCGCAGCGGGATTCAACGAAGCTCTGCGTCTGGTCGATGACTGTTCTGAAGCTCATCGGCATTTTAGCGGGAGCGCGGCGCGGCGAGTGGCTGCCCTGCGTTATCAGCTCGTTTTCGATGCAGTCGAGAATATGCAGATAGGCGGGGTCGTTGAGCATATCGGCGTTTGGCACCCAATCGCTCGGGAGATTGCCCTTGGCGGTCTCTGCGATTATGATTCGGTACATCATGAGGCTGTATATCCTGTGCAGGGAGTCAATGGTTGAGTTTTTGTTCTCCTGCGGGAAAGTCAGAAATTTGCGCAGCTTTCCGGCGACGCGGAATATAGTCAGGGTGTTGAGCTCCGAGTCAGATGGCAGGTCGCCTTTGATGCCGAACGCGCCCTCGAATCCGCGCTTCGATTCGCTCAGCCCCAGCAGGTAGTCCGTGGTGACATTGTAGTAATCCGCCGCGCGGCAGAGAAAATCGAGCCCACATTCGCGTATGCCGTTTTCATAGTGGGAGAGCAGCGCCTGCGAGACTCCGAGTCCTGCGGCTGCTTCCTTTTGGCTCAGTCCCTTTTCTTTTCTGAGCGAAGACAGGCGCGCGGTTATATTTGTTGCCATAACGATACCTCTTTTATACAGTCTGTATAATCATTATATCAGAGATTCAAGAATTTTCAATCATACAGTTCAACAAAATACTCAGCGTATTTTTGGAGGAAACATGAAAAGCTATATAGTCTATATCATAAGAAGCGGCGCGACGAAGGAGGAGACCGAGGGAAAATATATCGGTCACACCGACGTTGAACTCAGCGAAGATGGCAGAAAACAGCTCGAGAATATGCGCTCGGAGCTTGTCTATCCGCCTGTCGGCGCGGTCATATCGAGTCCGCTCAAGCGCTGCACCGACACCGCGGCGATACTCTATCCCGACAACAAGTGCATTACTATAGATTCGCTCATAGAGTGCAACTTCGGCGAATTCGAGGGCAAGGATGCGGAAGAGCTCAAAGACTATCCGATGTTCCCGCGCTGGCTCGCCGGCGAGCAGGGCGCTGAGCCGCCGTTCGGCGAGAGCAACGAGGCGTTCGCAAAGCGCGTGTGCGAGGGATTCATAAAAATAATCGACGGTCTGATAAAAACCGAGACCGACCGCGCGGCGATAGTCACCCACGGCGGCGTGATGATGGCGTTGCTCACAAATTTCGGTCTGCCCCAGCTGCCGATGCACGAGTGGATAGCCCCGAACGGCTGCGGCTACACGCTGCGCATAACCCCGTCGCTGTGGATGCGCGGGCACAAGCTGGAGGTCGTCTACGAGTTCCCGTATGAAAAGAACGACGAGGACGGCGAAGAAGAATAAAATTTGACGGGAGGCGGCAATATGCAGTACAGAACCATAAGAGCGGCGGCGAGCGCCGAGTTCGTTGAAAAGCGTTCGCGGTTCATCGGCTATATATCGCCCGTCACGACTCAGCAGGACGCGATAGCGTTTATTGATTCGATAAAATCGAAGCATTGGGACGCGACGCACAATGTCCCGGCATATATAATCAGAGATGGCAACATCTGCCGCTTTTCGGATGACGGCGAGCCGCAGGGCACGGCGGGAATGCCGGCGCTCAATGTTCTGCAAAAAGAGGAGCTGACCGACTGCGTTCTGGTTGTCACCCGATACTTCGGCGGAATACTTTTAGGCGGCGGGGGACTCGTCAGAGCCTATTCGCACGCGGCGAAAATCGCGGTCGATGCGGGCGGAATAGTGACCCGCGCAGAGTGCAGCATAGTGAAAATCCGCTGTGACTACACATTTTACGGGCGGCTTGCCTCGCTCATTCCGGAGCAAGGCGGCATAGTCGAGGACACGGCGTTCGAGGATGCGGTGACGGTAAAAATGAGAATACCGCAGGAGCTTGAACCCGCGTTTGAAGCGCGGCTTGTCGATCTGAGCAACGGCACCTGCCGCGGAGAGATTATAGACACGGTTTTTGCGGACATAGATTGAGTATAAATATGAAGATACTTTTCCAGGGCGATTCGATAACGGACGGCAACAGATACAAAGAGCCCGAACGCCGCCGCGATCTCAACCATCAGATAG
>JBNMIN010000032.1:0-21506 GCA_050873305.1 Oscillospiraceae bacterium | reverse complement strand
GACGCATAGACGCAGACGAAGAACAGGACTCTGTATGCAAGACCCGAGAACAGCGGCAAATCAGCCATCGTCTGAAGGATGCCGACATTGAACGGGTTGAATGTCGCGGCGGTATAGCCGAAGGCTATCGACACCATACTGATGCCGAGACCGACGAACGAATCCCAGCCGAGAGCCAGCGATATCGCGACCGCGAGCGGTACGAGCGTCAGCGACTCTTCGAGCACGCCGACCACCGACGACATCATCATGCACACGAAAACTATGACCGCGAGCAGAAGATACTTTTTCTTCTCAAACTTTCTGACGACCGAGGACATGATATATTTGAGCACGCCGCTGCGGTCGAGGATAAGAAATGTTCCTCCGATAAGCACTATGAACACAACGATTCCGATTCCCGTTGTTATCTGCGACGAAGTGAACACCATTATCGGCGCGAGGATTATCTTCCACCACGGCATCTTCCCCTCGTCTCCGGCGAACTCGTGATATGTGCCGTTTATGACCATGCCGCTGTCATCCATCTGATATTCGCCGCGCGGCACGACCTGAGTGAGCACGCCCGCGAGCAGCATAATAACGAGCAGAAGTGCGGTTATGCCGAACACGGTCTTTTTGTCAATCTGTATTCCGGTGCCCTTCTTTTCCGTCTGAACGGCGGATTCGGCGGGCGCCGTCTTTTGCTTTTTCATTTTTCGTTCCCCCTGTCTGACTGTTTGGATCTTTCGTCCGGGTATAGGGGCATTATACTCCTATAGTGCATATTTATCAAGCATATTTGAATATTTATGCAAACGAATCTTTTTTGCTTTCGCTGTGTTTTTTTGTAACATCTTCCAAATAAATCAAAAGCTATTTTTTGTTTTATTCTTGTATTCCCCGTCGGTTTCTGATAACATTTAGCATGGAAACAAAAACCAATTCCGGAGGATATACAATGATAAGCTTTGACAGCAAAAACAAGACATTCAAGCTTGACACGCCGAACACGAGCTATGTTATCGGGGTCGTCGACTTTGACCAGCTCGTCAATCTCTATTACGGCGACAAAATAGCGGACACCGAGGGACTTGAGGCGCGCTCATTCCGCCCGCGCTGTGCGTCGTTCAGCCCGCTGACGAGCGAATACAACACCGACTCACATGACTTTTCGCCTGACTGCGCGCCGATGGAATACGGCTGCAACGGCTGCGGCGATTTCAGAACGAGTGCGCTCTCGATAAGAAACGCAGACGGCAACACCGTCACCGATATGCGCTACGAGGGATACAGAATATATGCGGGCAAGCCGTCCATCGATCCTCTGCCGGCGGTCTATCTCAACAGCGAAAGCGAGGCGGACACGCTCGAAATAGACATGGCGGACAAAGTGACAGGCATGCGCGTCACGCTCATATACACGGCCTTCAACTCGCTCGATGTTATCATACGCAGCGCAAGAATCGAGAATGCGTCACAGAGACCCGCGGACATTAACCGTGCGATGAGCATATGCGTTGACCTGCCGGGCATGGACTACGATCTCATAACCCTCTACGGCAGGCACTGCAAGGAGCGCTCCGAGGAGCGCCGCCCGCTCGCCCACGGACTTCAGGGCATCGCGAGCAAGCGCGGAGTTTCGAGCCACTGCCAGAACCCGTTTGCGGCTCTCGTCTCGAAAAATGCCGACGAGAACAGCGGCGAAGCATACGGCTTCAATCTCGTTTACAGCGGCAACTTCGAGTTCTGCACCGAGTGCGACTATTCTGGCACTTCGCGCATACTCATGGGCATAAATCCGACCGATTTTTCTTGGCACCTTGAGCCGGGCGAGAGCTTCCAGACTCCCGAAGCGGTCATGGTTCACACGAACAAGGGCATCGGCGAGATGAGCCGGATATACCACAAGCTCTACAACTTCAATCTCGTTCCCGGAAAATACAGAACAGAGAAGCGTCCCCTGCTGATAAACAGCTGGGAGGCGGCGTTCTTTGATTTTGACACGGACAAGCTCGTCTCGTTTGCGGAGCGCGCAAAGGAATTCGGCATGGATATGCTCGTCATGGACGACGGCTGGTTCGGCAAGCGCAACAACGACCACAACTCGCTTGGCGACTGGTTCGTAAACGAAGACAAGCTCAAGGGCGGACTCGGCGAGCTTATACGCAGGATAAACGACCTTGGACTTCAGTTCGGCATATGGTACGAGCCGGAGATGATTTCTCCCGACTCCGACCTCTTCCGCGCCCACCCCGACTGGTGCGTCCATGTTCCCAACCGCAAGCCCTGCATCGGCAGATATCAGTATGTTCTCGACATGTCCCGCAAGGATGTCCGCGACAACATATTCGACCAGATGTATTCGGTGCTTTCAAAATACAAGATAGACTATCTCAAATGGGACTTCAACCGCAACATCTCCGACGCGGGATCGGCTCTGCTCCCCGCAGACAGGCAGGGCGAGTTCTTCCACCGCTTTATCCTGGGCACATACGAACTCATGGGCAGAATTCGCGATGCGTTCCCGGATATGCTCTTTGAAAACTGCTCGGGCGGCGGCGGACGCTTTGACCCCGCGATGCTCGCATATTCGCAGCAGATCTGGGCGAGCGACAACACCGACCCCATCGAGCGCCTGACGATTCAGTTCGGCACCTCGATGTGCTACCCCGCTTCTTCAATGGGCGCGCATGTCTCCGCCTGCGACAGGACGGATTACAGAGTCAAGGGCGACGTCGCCCTCTGGGGCACATTCGGCTACGAGCTCGACATGAACAAGCTCAACGCCGACGAGCGCGAGATAATAAAAGATCAGGTTCACGATTATCACAAGTATTATAATCTCACCCACTTCGGCGATCTCTACAGGCTCAAGAGCCCCTATGAGGACGGCTACAGATGCGCGTGGAGCTTCGTCGCCGAGGACAAGAGCGAGGCTCTTGCAACGGTCGTCACTATGCGCGCGCCCGAGATTCCGTTCTTCATTCTCAAGTTCAAGGGACTCGACCCCGACAAGCACTATCTCTGCGACTTCGACGGCAGAGTTTATTCCGGCTCGAACCTCATGAACGCAGGACTCAATCTGACCCGTCCGACAGAAAGAACATATTCAAGCCTGAAAATATATCTCAAAGCACAATGAGTGAAAAAGCTAAAATAAACGGCGCAAACTGGATGAGCGAACTTTGCTCTGACCTGCCGATAACCGCCATAAACATGCCCGGCACGCACGACAGCGCGACAAAATATGTCCGCTTTAAGCCGATATGCAACACGCAGAACTTAACAATAGAAGAACAGCTGCGAATCGGCGTGCGGTATCTCGACATGCGCTTTGAGCTAAAAGACGGCAGAAAGCTTGTCGCCGTTCACAGCATCGCGGACTGCAAAAAAGATCGCGGCTTGAATTCCGCCGACCTCACCGCCGCAGATACTGTAAATATGTGCGAGAGCTTTCTCAAAGAGAACCCCGGCGAGACAATTCTGTTTCAGCTTAAAGAGGACGACGGCGATGCGGGCATCGCGCTGTTCGGCGAGTTTTATGCGCAGTGCATCAGGGGCAGAGAAGAGCTTTGGTATCTCGAAAACCGCATACCCGCTCTCGGCGAAGTGCGCGGGAAGATAGTGCTGCTGCGCGTAGTCGGCGTTGACACTTCGCACTTTGACGACAAGACCTGCGGACTTAATTTCAGCGCGTACCCGTATGTCGGCAGCAGGGATATCCTCGATTTTCGCCGCCGCGATATAAAGAAGCTTGCGGACGGCAAGACATACGCGCAGATGTATGTCCAGGATTCCTACAAGCTCGGCGGAATCAAAAAATGGAAAGCCGTTATGGCTTTTCTTGAATCCGACCTCGACCCGAGAGATTTTAATATATGTCTGACGAGCTGCACGGGGTTCATAACCCCGAAAGCGGGCTCGGCGTTCATCAACCGCCGGCTCAGGGAATATGAATTCATATCGGGTAGGCACTACGGCATCGTCGCCGCAGACCACATATCCCCGGATATCTGCCGCGCCGTCTTTATGAGCAATTACGGCACAGAGCAGGCGTAAAGCTCAGCTATCTTTAGTTTTATGCGAATAGTTTTTACTTTTAAAATTCAATATTGACACTTCTCGTCATACCGCGGCAAAAGCTTGTGTTTTTTGCCGCGGTATTTTTGACACATTTTTTATATGCGAAAATATAAAATAATAATTGTGTCAAAACAGCCCGTACATAAATATTTGCGGCGCAATATCGAAAAAGAGAAGTGAAAAAACATGGAGCGTTCAAAAGCCAAGGCGGACAAGTTAAGATTCATAGATGAAGAAAAGCGGGAGAAAATTATCTTTTCGCTAAAATGTATATTTTCATGCGCAGTCGGGCTGCTGCTCGCGCGCGCGAAGATTTTCGGCAGCCTCTCGCCGCTCGGGCTCGCGTTTTCCGCTGCCGCTGCCGGGTCGTACGCGCTCGCGGCGTCGGTCGGCGCGCTCGTCGGCTATCTGCTGTCCTTTTCGGGGACGGCGGGGATAAGATACATGGCGTGCGTCGCGGGAATCGCGCTGATAAACTTTTCCGTCAGCCGCCTGCGCGGAGAAAGCAGCGCGCGAAAAGTCGCACCGATTGCCTCGGCTCTCTGCTGCGCTTCAACCGGCATAGCGGTTCTGCTCGTCGAGGGCTTTTCGCTAAACGGCATTGTCTCTTTTCTCGCCGACTGCGTTCTCGCGGGCGGAATGACATATTTTTTCTCGCGTTCGCTCGCGCTTATTGATAAGAGAAAAGAGACTCGGCGGCTCGGCAGGCGCGACATTATATGCGTCGCCATCTCCTGCTGTGCGGCGCTCGCAGCGCTCGCGGAGTTTGATATCATGAACTTTCGCCCCGCCGGGACTGCGGCGGCGTTTATCGTCATGCTCTTGTGCTTCACTCTGCGCGAAGCGGGCGGCGCGTTCGGCGGCATATGCTCCGGAATCGCGCTCGCGGCGGCGTGCGGCGATCCCGCTCTCGGCGCGGTATATTCGGCGGCGGGGCTCTGTGCCGGTCTGTTCTATCAGTTCGGTCAGTTAGGGATATCAGCGGCGTTCATCTGCATCTGCGGGATAAGCGCGGTCATTTCGCCGAACCCGCAGACCATAGCCGCGATAGCTGAGAGCGCGGCGGCGGCGCTGATATTTGTTCTCATTCCGCGCTCGAAGCTCGAAAAGCTGCGCGACAGTCTGAGTCCCGCGCAGGAATATGCGCCGAGCGGCGAACGCGGCGAGCTGTGCAGACGGCTCGGCGACGCAGAAAGCGCACTCGAGGGAGTCGGTCAGTGCATTGAACGGGTTGGCAAGAAGATAGACTCGGCGCGCCCCGACGAGCCGGAGATAATAACCGCGCGGGTAAAGCAGAGCGTCTGCGCCGCGTGCGGAAAATGCGCCGGCAAAAACGAAAAGCTGCGCGAACGGACTTTTTCGGACGCCGTGAAGATACTCCGCGAAGAAAATCACATAACATCAGCCGAATTCGGCACGGAGTTTTGCGCCGAGTGTCCGAAAGCCTCGGCGGTCGCGGAAAATTTCAACCGCGTTTTTGCAAGTAGTGTTGCATCGGCGTGCGCGGCACAGAAGACTAACCAGCTCCGCCGCGCAGTCGCGGACAGCTTCGGCGCGATGGCAGACATCCTCGGCGAGATAGGCGCCGAGACGGCAAAGAGCGATATGTTTCTCCCCTCTCAGACCTCTGCCGCCTCTGATACGCTCGGCGGACTCGGAATGAATGTCATATCTGCGTGCTGCAAGCGAGACGGCTCGGGGCATATAATGCTCAAAGCAAAAATCACCGAGCTGCCGGAGAATGCCGTTTTGCGCGAGGCGACAAACGCGCTGTCAAAAGAGCTCGGCGCGGCTCTGGCGCTCCCCGCGATACGCGATATCGATGGTGGTGTCGAGCTGACATTCAGCGAGAAGCCGCGATTCTGCTTCGAGATAGGCTCGGATCAGCGACCGGGCTCGGACGACGGCGACTGCGGCGACTGCTACGACTGCGTGGGACTTGAAGACGGGCGGAATGTTATAATCTTAAGCGACGGCATGGGGACGGGCAGGCGCGCCGCGGTCGATTCTGCTATGGCGACCGACCTTTTCGCGTCGCTCATCTGCTCCGGACTATCCTGCGAAGCGGCGCTCAGAACGGTCAACACCGCGCTCATCGCCAAGAGCGAGGACGAGAGCCTCGCGACCCTCGACATAGCGTCGCTCGACCCGTATTCGGGAGAGATAAGCTTCTTCAAGGCCGGCGCGGCACCCTGCTTTATAAAACGCTCCGGGCGCACCGCGATACTCGAGCTGCCGTCGCTCCCGGCGGGCATACTCAGCCGCATCGGCTTTTCAAAGGCGGGCGCGGAGCTTCGCGAGGGCGACACGGTTGTCATGATATCCGACGGAGTCGCGGCGGACGGCAGCGAATGGATAACGAAGCTCATCCGCTCCTGGCGCGGGGACGCACAGGGGCTCGCCGAGGAGCTGACCGCCGCGGCACTCAGCCGCCGCAAGGGCAAAAAATCCGACGACATGACGGCGATATGCGTGCGCATCCACAGCGCGGACAGAATCGGGAATTGACAAAGCCTCCGCCATAATATATAATATTTGCGAAAACAAAATGGAGGTATAAATTATGATTTTAGCAGCTGTCGGTAAGAACGGCACAGGCAAGGATTTCTTCCTTGATTATGTTGCTCAGAAGTACGGCTTCCCGATGATCTCCATCGGCGATGTTGTCCGCGAGCTCGCAACTAAGGACGGCCTTGAGCTGACCCGCGACAATCTTCATGCTACCAGCAAGAAGTACATGGGCGAGTTCGGCCAGACCTTCTTCCCCGAGATGATCGTCAAGAAGATAAAGGAGTCGGACGCTCCGAACTATCTTGTTTCCGGCATTCGTCCGCCCTCGGACATCGAGATTTTCCGCAAGGCTTTCGGCGAGGATTTCATCCTTGTTGACGTTGTTATCAGCGACGACGAGGTTCGTTATCAGAGAATGATCGCCCGCGGCTCCGAGCGCGACGGCAAGAGCGTTGAGAAGCTCCGCGAGAACGATCTCCACGAGGAGGAGATTTTCCACACCAGCGAGAGCGAGAAGATGGCAAACTATGTCATCAAGAACGACGGCGGCGTTGAGGACTTCTACGCGGCAGTCGACAACTTCTATGAGACTGTTCTCAAGCCGAAAATCGGCTGAGTAAAAGCCAGATAAAGCAAACGATCCTCCGTATGAGATATCTCATACGGAGGATTTTTTTGTGATTTTAATTCTGTTTCGATTTCATATACAGAAGCGGGTATGGAGCACCCTGTTCGTCGCTATCCGTTCTTTTGTATGTCTCAAAGCCCATATGCTCATAAAAGCCAACCGCCTGCGGGTTCTGCTCATTGACGGTCAACTCGCAAACGCCGTAATTTTGAATACCGTATTGCAACAGTTGTCTTCCGATGCCCTTTCCCCTCTCTGCCGAAGAGACGAACAGCATTTCCAGTCTGTGATTTTCGGCGCCCATAAAGCCTATGATATCGTCGGACTCGTCTGCGGCAACGGCAAGATATCCAACGCTGCCGAGAGCCTGCGGCACATATTCTTTGATTTTATTTATCTCCTCGGCGGACAGGAAAAGATGCGTTGCTCTAACGGAATCTTCCCAAATATTCAGCAGTTTTTCGTATAACTGCGGCGTTCTTGTCTTAGCTTCATATATTTTCATATCTGCCGCCCTCCTGTGTTATTTATATTATATCACAAAGCCGGTGACTAAAAAGTTTTAAAGTAAAAAGCCTGCACAGCATCAACCGTGCAGGCTTTTCTGATGTAAAGATTGATTACTGCTGGGGAGCTCCAACAGGGCAAGCATCTGCGCAGGAACCGCACTCGGTGCAGAGATCTGCGTTGATCTCGAACTTGCCGTCGCCCTCAGAAATAGCTCCTACGGGGCACTCAGCCTCGCAAGCGCCGCAGGAAATGCAATCGTCGCTGATATGATAAGCCATTAGTCAATCCTCCTTACACATATTTCTCTTTAACATCGCACGCGGATATCCGCATACGCTGTACAATCATTGTATCACATTATATAGAAAAATCAAGAGTAAAATTATGTCCTCGTTTATTCTATTCCCTTGAGAGCCTCGAGTTCGGAGCGGTCGACCTTTATTTTGCCGTCCTTTATCGTCTTCACCTCGCGGCGGTTGAACGAATGCGGCGCGGCATCGGGGCAGCGGTCGAGTCTGACCTTGAGCTGACCAGAGAGAAGATTGACCTCGACCACGGTTCCCCTGCCCTCGGGGGTATCGACGAGCGCGCCCTGCTTCGGGGTTATCTTGAGCAGATATTCGTAGTTGTCCTGCTCATATTTGAGGCAGCACATGAGCCTGCCGCAGGTGCCGCTTATCTTGACGGGATTGAGCGAGAGTCCCTGCTCCTTTGCCATCTTTATCGACACGGGCTGAAAATCGCCGATAAACGTGCTGCAGCAGAACGGTCTGCCGCACATGCCGAGACCGCCGAGCATCTTCGACCCGTCGCGCACGCCTATCTGACGAAGCTCTATCCTCGTGCGGAACACGCGGGCAAGATCTTTTACGAGCTCACGGAAATCGACTCTGACATCGGAGGTGTAATAGAAAAGTATCTTCTTGCCGTCGAAGGCGTATTCGACATTGACAAGCTTCATCATGTCGAGCCCGTGGTCGGCTATTTTCTGCAGGCAGATATCAAAAGCTTCCTGCTCTTTTTTGCGGTTTTCCTCGACTATTTTCAGATCCGCATCCGTCGCACGGCGCACAACGGACTTCAGGGGCTTGACTATCTCCTCGTCGCTGACCTCGCTGTTTTCGAGCGCAACTTCGCCGCACTCCATTCCGCGGACAGTCTCGACGATAACATGGTCGCCCTTTTCGAATTTATTATCGAGAGGGTCGAAATAATAGACCTTTCCGACCTCTCTGAATCTGACTCCTATGACCTGGGCCATTTATTTCATCCTTTCATCTGCCGGATGCCCTGCGCAGCTCGGCGCACATACGGGTAATGAGCAGAGTGTAATTTTCATTTCTTTCAAACGAAGCCGCCAAATCGTCGACGCAGGTTATCATGCGCATGAGATTCGCAGTAGTAACATTCCCCGCGAGCTTCTGCGCCTCGGTTTTATATTCTTCGGGCGCTTCGACTCCTGATTTTATCAGCACCGCCGCGCGGAAAAATTCGGGCAGAACCTGCAAGACCGCTCTGAAGAGCGTTTTATCTTTTTCAAACGCCGCTGTCGCCGCGAGCAGAGGATATTCATTCGCCTCCGGCACAGCCGCCGCAACAGCGCGCGCAGCTTCGAAAACGCCGCTGTCAACGCGCCTGCCGCCGCCCTGAGAAAAGACTGCGCAGCGGGACAAAACGGTCTGCAAGAACACATTTTTGTCATCCGTCAGCAGCAGAAAGCACACGCCCTCCGGCGGCTCTTCGAGAACCTTGAGCAGCGCGTTCTGCGCGGGGACGAGCATATTCTGCGCGTCTTTTAAAATATAAACTTTTCTGTCCGCCTCGTTCGCGACTATATAGGCATCCGAGCGTATCTCGCGGACGGTCTCGACCTTGAAGTTATTCGTTTTCGGGTCGGGCTCAAAAATTTTTATATCGGGATGTGAATCCGAGCGCGCCTTGAGGCAGTTTATGCACCTGCCGCAGGGCTTATCGTCCCCCGAGCACACCAGCGCGGCGGCGAGGGTCTTCGCAGTATCCATCAGGCGTTCGCCGTCCTCATCCTCGAGAATCGCGGCATGGGGAAAACGCCCTGAGTTCACAGAGGAACTCAGAGCCTTTTTCAGCGGCTCTGATATTTGCAAAGATTCGAATCCCATATGTTCTCCGACATTACAGCTTATAGAATTTATCCATGTTCACAACGAACACGGTAGCGCCGCCGACCGCGACCTGAACAGGCAGGGTCACGAAGCTCTCCGCATTATAAGCGGGAGCGGCGGTCATGAGCTGAGTGCGTCTGGAGCTGTTTTCCCTGAGTATCTCCATGACATCGTCAACGCGGCTGTCCTCAACGCCTATGAGCAGGGTGACATTGCCCGCGCTCAGAAATCCGCCCGTTGTTGACAGCTTCGTAGCATCAAAGCCGGCCTTTGTAAGCTCGCTCAAAACGTCATATGAGTCGTCGTTGCTGATTATCGCGATGATGAGTTTCATCGGAAGAGCTCCTTTCATATCTTACTCAATAATATTATAAAACATCTTAGATTATTTTACAACTTTTATATTGAAAATACCGTATCTGCGAAGTTCCTCTATCTCCCGCTCGCCGAGTATCTCTCCCGGCATTGCCGCGGGAATAGCAGGCGGGCACGGGCAATATGCCTCCGCCGCTGTCCGTCCGAGCGCAGAGTCGATATTTATATATTCGCACTCCGCGAGCAGAGCTTCGCGCGGTGTCATGCTGATGCGCGGCAAAAATGCGTTGACTCCGATTGGAGTTTTTCCGTACGGTGCGGCTTTTGAAAATATATCAGCAAGAGCCGCGTCAAGCCTATCAAAATCCTCTTCTGTATTCATGACGGACGGGATAAGAATTATTTTCCCGAGTCCCGCATATTCTGGCTCAATGCCGTGCGCCCGCAGAAGCTCGCCGACATCTGCGCCGTCGAAGCCGAATTTCTGAACATCAAATGCTATGCGCGTCGGGTCGCATTCGCCCTCGGGCAGGATAAGCCCGAGCGAACGGCAGAGCTCCTTCGTTTTCTTTACCCTGCGGCTCAAACGGATAAATTCGTCCGCATTGTTTTCGAGCCAGTCACGCGCGAGATCCAATGATATCATTATCGGATAAGATGGGCTTGTCGAGCCGAAAAGCGCCATGGCGCGGCGAATCTCCGGCACAAAGCATTCGTCGCCGATCTGGAGCCATGCGCCGCCCGTCAGGACGGGCAGAGTCTTATGTGCGCTCTCGGCGCTCATTGCCGCTCCGAGGTTAAGCGGCGAGATATCTTTTTCCAAAAATTTCAGATGCGCTCCGTGGGCGCAGTCCACAAGCAGCGGTACTCCGAATTCGCGCGCAGTGTCTGCTATAGCTTTGACATCGCTGATAACGCCGAAATAATCGGGTGAAGTGATATAGACCGCCTTTGCCCCGGGTGTTTTTTCGAGTGCGCGGCGCACACCTTCTGCTGTTATGCGCCCGGAGAACAGCTCGCCCGCGCTCGAGTCCGGCAGGACCCACACGGGTTCGATGCCGAGCAGGGACATTGCGTTGACCGCGCTGCGGTGGACAACGCGCCCGCAGACAACTTTTCCGCCGTGCGGTGCGGCAGCTCTGAACATCGCCTGGATGCAGAGCGTACAGCCGCCGGCGCTCATAAACGTCGCCGCCGAGCCGAACAGCCTTTGCGCCTGCGCCTCCGCGAGAGCCGTTGCGCCCTCGCCGTCAAAGAGGCTTCCGGTGTCCGGTATCTCCGTTATATCAAAATTCTGTATGCCGCCGAGCGCGGGGAAATTGCCTTTGTGCGCGGGCATATGCATACTGACCTTTTGCTTTTTTGCGTGCGCCGTCACGGCGTCAAAAAGCGGAGCAGACATTTTTCACCTCAGAGTTTAGCTTCGTTGAGCATTATTCCGCCGGGCACGATATCGATCATGCCGTAGTGCCCGTCGCGTATGCTGCCGGGATTCATGATATAGAGCCCGTCGTCATAGCAAGTAACACCCGTGTGGGTATGGCCGTATAATACTATGTCGGCGCCCTCCTGCCTTGCGCGGAGAAGGAGCTCGTCCGTGCCGTATTTTACATGCTCGGCGTGGCCGTGGGTGCAGTATATCTTCTTCCCGCCGAGGGTCACCACGCGCAGAAGCGGCAGATCAGAAGAAAAATCGCAGTTGCCCGCGACCTTTATTACATTCGGCAGGCTATGATAATAACTTTCGACAGTGTCGAGATCCCGCTCGCCGTCGCCGAGAAAAATCAGCGCCTCTGCCTCGGGATGCGCTTCGACCGCGTCGAGTATGCGCGAGGGCATACCGTGGGAATCGGAAAGAACAAGTATTCGCATTATTTCGCCCCGTTTTCAGGTCATAGACCCGTATAATGCCTGCGCGCCCGACAGGTTCTATGCGGGGAGCGCGTGCATAAGTTTATTATATATGAAAAAAGGTGGTTTTGCAATGAGCAATATTAACAGCCCCGGAAACATGACGCCTGAACAGCTGATGAAGCTTGCCGCATCGTTCGGCGGCAAGGACGCCGCAGACCCCGAAAAGGCGATAAATGCGGTATCGAAGCAGCTCAGCGACGAAAAGCGGCAGAAATTGAACGAAGTTCTCAGCGACAAATCGGCTCTTGAAAAGCTGCTTCAGAGTCCCGAAGCGCAGCGGCTGATGAAGAAATTCGGAGTGGATAACAAGGGGTAAGCTATGGACAACATCGGCGACATACTCTCCTCTTTAAGCGACGAGGACATGAAGGCTCTCGGCGACGCGGCGCGCAGCCTGCTCGGCTCATCGGAGCAGGAGCAAAATCAGAGCGGCGGCGATCAGGGCTTTTCCATGGATCCGGCGACGATGGCAAAGATAGCGCAGATAATGAGCGCGATGAACCGCCATGACAGCCGCTGCGACCTCATCGCCGCTTTGCGTCCCCTGCTCAGCGAGCCGCGCCGCCGCAGAGCGGACGACGCGATGCAGCTGATAAAGCTCATTGACCTTTTGCCGATGATAGAGGATCTCGGGAGGAAATAGGTATGCCCGCATATACGGAAAACGAGCTCGCGAGAATGCGCGAAAGGGCGATAGCGAGCGCCAGAGAGATGCAGAGGCGCGCGGCGATAAAGGGAGGCGAGCAGAGGCAGTGCAATCGTCCCAATCCGCCGCCGAACCGTCCCGAGCCGCCTCCAAAGCCGCCGGAGCGTCCGCCTAAACCGCCCGAAAAGCCGAAGCCGCAAAGACCGCCCGCTCCGCCGGTTGACGACGACAGGCTGCTGATAATCGCGCTGATAATAATTCTCTCGGCGGACGGGGCGGATATGCTGACGATATTCGCGCTGATGTATATCTTGATGTAATATATGTATTTGCCGCGGCGCATCTTGAAAAAAGCTCCGTTTTGGTTTAAAATAGAGGAAGTATGACGAAAACGGAGGAATGAACATGACATATTCATATACCACTCACGGCACCTGCTCCAGGCGCATTGACTTTGACATTGACGACGACAACACCGTTCACAACGTCCATTTCACGGGCGGCTGCAACGGCAACCTCGCGGGAATATCCTCGATAGTTGAGGGAATGGATGCAGAGGAAATCATCGACAGGTTCGACGGCATCCGCTGCGGCTTCAAGCAGACCTCATGTCCCGACCAGTTCGCGGAGGCTCTGCGCGAGGCTCTTGAAAAGAAGAACAGCAAATAAAATTAAAAACGAACGGGAGCGCATCGGATATCCGGTGCGCTCCCGCCGTCATTTGGAAAGGCAATAACTATTTTGGAGGATAGTATTGAGTGGTCGTCTAATCAATAAGGCCGACAGACTTGGCAGAATTTGTAAGGAATAAGGGAAAAGATGGAAAAGAGGGACTGCCGCGTCCGTCGGTCTTTAGCTATATTATAACCGCCTTTTTCATTTTTTCAAACGGTCAAAAATTCAGTTTTGTGCCAAAAAATCTCACCTTTTGGAAAGTGTCGCATTTTGGGACACTTTTACGCTTTTGTCCAAAAGCAAAAGACTGCGAACAGCAATCCACTGTCCGCAGTCTTTTATAAATCTTATTTCTTGAATATCTTCTTGTACCACGGGAGCGACTCGGTGGTGTCGGTCGTGGTGGTCGAAGTGCTGCTGCTCGAAGCGATGGGCGTGGTCTGATAGATGAACATGACGTTCGACTCGGTGCCAGCAGTCTTCTCGGTGTAGATATCATACGATGAACCGTAAGAGATCATTGACTGAAGCTTTGCGATAAGATCGTCGGCATCCTCGGCGAGCACGCCGTACTTCTGGAGCTTGCCTGCATAGTCGCCGGAATCGATGCTGTCGATGAGGTCGTTGAGCTTCTGGACATTCTCCTTGCTCATGAGCTTTGCGAGTCCGTCTATGAGCTCCTGATTGTCGTCAATGGTCTTCTGTATCTCGGAGAGCTGCTCGAGGGTCTTGGGCAGGTTGTTTATTGCCTTCTGAACCTCGGGGTCGGACATATCCTTTGAGAACTCCTGAATAAGAGGCAGGACATCGTTCATATTCTCCGCTATCTCGGGCAGGTTCTTGAAGAACTTCTGGAGCACGGGGTTGTTGAGCAGGGTTATGACTTCCTTGAGCTCGTTGGGATCAAGGCTGTTGAAGAGCTTCTTGAACTTCGCGATGTTCTCTTCGGTCATATACTTAGGCAGAATCTCGAAGAGGACGCGGTTGTTCTGATAGAGCTCGACTGCCTCGTTCATCGTGTTGACGAGCTCGTTTATCTTCGTCTTGTTGGTCATAAGGTTCGTTATGACCTTGTTGGGATCCATGGAGTTGAGAGCCTTTTCAAGCTCCTTGAGCTGGCCGAGAGTGGTCTGAAGATCGTTCAGGCTGTTGGGCAGCTGAATCTCGCTGCCGAGCATGGAGATCGGCACTGCCGCGAAGTACATATTACCGAGCGAGAAGTCCTCAACATCGGCGGAAAGGGTGAACTCGGTGGCGAAGTTCAGGTCTTCGATATTGAGCTTGTCGAGTCCGAGAGTTTCGTTCATGCCGGGCATGCTGACAATAAGAGCTATTTCCTTTGTGCCGTCGCCGACGAGCTTGCCGTTTGTGAGAGTCATGTTCTGGAACTGACCCTCGGGAAGAATCATGCCGCCGACAACCGCGATGGGATTGTAGATCTTGACCTGCTTGCCGTTTATCTTCTCGGTCTTGTAGAGGTTGTTTTCAACGGAGATCTTTATCTCGACCTTGCCGCTCTTGCCGGAAATCTTCTTGGCGGACATCTCTTTGCCGTCGAGGAAGTATTTGATGTTAATTTTTACAGGCAGCTCTTTGTTGCTCTTGCCGCTGTAATAGAGGTCTGTCGTATCCATATGCCAGGTGATGCCGCCGTTTTCGCTGACGGGCTTGATGTTGCTCTTGACATTGGTGATATTTTTCAGCGAGCTTGTGTCGCTGACCTTGACCTGACCCTTGTCGGTGTGGAGCCAGTCAGTGACGGTGATATCCTTGACATCGCCGCTGTTGTCCATGTTGACATACACGGTCTCGCTCTTCTTCACGGAGCCGGGCACATCGGTGTAATATACGGGTGCGGGCTGCTCGTCGCCGGACGCCGAGGTGGTGTCGCCGTTGTCGCCGGTGCTCTTGCAGGCGCCCATGGTGAGTATGCTCGCCGCGAGAGTGAGGCAGAGCGCCGATTTGAGAATAAAGTTTTTCTTCATTTTATTGCCCTCCTTGTTCAAGCCTTTGCCTTGCGGCTCTTGCGCTCCTTTTTAACGCGGGGAGCGCGCCAGCCGATGGATGTTTTATTGATAGCGCCTTCGCAGATGGCGAGGATGCCGGGAAGCATAACCATGATAACGAGTGCGCTGATAACGGAACCTCTTGCAAGCATGAGGCAGACGCCCTTAACTATATCTATATCGCAGATGCAGTAGACGCCGAACGTTGCGCTGAAGAACACGAGTGCGCTCTGGAATATCGAGCGGCTCGACTCCTTCGCGGCTATCTTGATAGCCTTGAGCTTATCGCCGCACTTCTGGAGTTCCTCTCTGAATCTCGTTGTCATGAGTATTGCGTAGTCGACCGTTGCACCCAGCTGCACGCAGCTGATGATAGTCGGCGCGATGAAGCATATCGTAGTGCCCGTCAGAGTCGAGATACTGATGTTGACCCAAATTGCAAGCTCTATCGACGCGACGAGTATCAGCGGTATCGACAGGGACTTGAAGACTATCGCGACAAGAATGAATATCGCGAGCATCGAAATAGCTCCGGTGACGACGAAGTCCTTTTCGGCGACGGTTATCAAGTCCTTGGTCAGGACTCCTTCGCCCGTCAGTATTCCGCCCTCGTCGTACTTTTTGACTATCGAGGTTATCTTTTCAATCTGTGCGTTCTCTTCGTCGGTCGCAGCCGAGTAAGAGGAGTTGAGCATCATGAGCTGCTTGCCATCCTGGACGCATATCTCCTTTATCGAATCCGGGAGCATTGCGCTCGGGATTGCCGTGCCGATGAAGCTGTTGAGCGAGAGGACATTTGTGACGCCCTCGACATTGTTGAGTTCGCTCGTCAGCGCGTTTATATTCGCTTCGGTTATCTTATCGTCAAGGATGATGAAGTGGGTCGTTGCCATGTTAAAATCTTTCTTCATCGTATTGAGCGCGGAGATTGACGGCAGATCCTGCGGAATCGCCTTATCCATGTTATAATACTTCTTGACGTTGTTCTGCAGGAAGTAGGACGGGATGAAGAGCACGAGGAAGATTATCGCTATAACTCTTCTGTGTTTTATCGCGAAGTCGCTTATCTTGTTGAACTTCGGCGCGAGGCTCTTATGTCTTGTCTTTTCGATGACATTGTCGAGCATGAGTATCAGCGAGGGCAGGAAGGTGACAACGGTCAGAACGCCGAGGATAACGCCCTTTGCCATGACAAGACCCATGTCCTTGCCGAGCGTGAAGCTCATGAAGCACAGCGCGAGGAAGCCGAAAACGGTTGTCAGCGAGCTGCCCATAAGGGAGAGGAAGGTCGAATCGATTGCCGCAGCCATGGCGTCCTTCTTCGTGTCATGGTGCTTCTTCTCCTCCTCGAATCTGTCCATAAGGAAGACTGAGTAGTCGACAGTAACGCCGAGCTGGAGGATAGCGGCGATACTCTTCGTTATAAACGAAATCTCGCCGAAGATTATATTCGTGCCCATGTTGTATATGACCGCAGTGCCGAGTGCCGCAAGAAGCACGAACGGGAGCACCCACGAAGTCATCGTGAACGACAGTGCTATAAGCGCGAGGGCGATGGCGATTACAACATAGAGCGGAGCCTGGCTGTTTGTCAGGTCTTTTGTATCAACGGTTATCGCCGAAAGACCGCTCAGGAGCATATTCTTGTTCATTATCTTGCGTATGGAAGCGATAGCGTCCATAGTAACCTGAGACGAGCCGGAGTTCTTATACTGAACCATTATCAGCGTCGAGCTGCCGTCCTGCGAATAGAAGACATTGGTCAGAACCTCGGGAAGAATCTCTTTCGGTATCGTCACATCCGCGATATCAGTGGCGCCGATAACATTGCTGACACCCTCGACCTGACGGATCTGATCTTCGAGCTTCTGGATATCCTTGGGCTCGGTGTCTTTTACTATAATAAATGAACTCGCCGAATTGTGGAAAGTTTCATCGAGTATCTGCTCGCCCTGAACGGATTCAAGGTTCTCCGGCAGATATGACAGAATGTCATAGTTGACGCCCGTCAGGACAAAGCCTATAACAGACGGGATTATCAGGATAAGACAAGCTATCAGAACAGTTTTGGGATGGTAAGCTATCCACTTTGCTAACTTTTTAGATATCATATCCCTTTCCTCCTTATTATGCTAAAAGTTTGTTGGTAAGGCGCTGCATTCCGCTCTTTATTTCATCGAGCTTATACGGTTCGCCATGGATCGCGCTGTCGCAGCTGACGGGCGCGAGCATCGAGACTAACATATATATGTTCATCTCGCTCTCGTATTCCGTGAAGCCGTGGCTCAAAAACAGCTTTACGAGGCTGTCGTAAGCATCCTTGAGCTCCGCTTCCCTGCCCTTGAGCATCAGGCGGTAGCACGAGGAGACGCGGTCTCTGACGAGGGGCAGGAACGCTTTATTTTCATCGATATAAATAAAAACGTTATCGAGAAAGGCGTTCACGCGCTCGGCGTCTTCAACCTGCCTGCCGGCGAGCTGCTGCCGCGTTTTAAAGAGCGCGGAATTGACGCACTCGGCGAGCTTTTTCAAAAAGAGCTGATCCATAAGGTCATATTTATCTTTGAAGTAGAGATAAAACGTACCTTTGGCAACGCCCGCCATTTTGACGACCTCGTCTATTGTCGGAGGCTTGAGCGCGCTGCCGCTCGTAAAGAGCGAATGAGCCGCTTCCATAAGCTTCGACCGCTTCTCGGTCTTGTTTTCTTCAACCGTCGCCATGTGTTCACCTCCGAACTGACTGCCGGTCACTTTCTTTTGCGTGAGATACTTTACTACAAAAATGACCGTTAGTCAATCCCCGAAGGCAAATCTTCATTTTTTGTTCACAAATCTCTACTTCTTGATTATTATAGCCAAAATCAGAAGCCGTGATTTATGCACTTTGCACTAAAAGTTAGCCCGTCATGCAATATAACGAGGTCTAAAGAGGAATTACTGCCAATTCAAAAATCGCCGTGCGGTAAAAGTCTTTCGGCTTTCGCTGCGCGGCGAAATATAAGATATTATTTGTCGAAGAAGACGACCTTGTTCTCGTTTCCGCTCTCAAAAATGGCATCAACGAGCTTGAGCAGTCTGCGCTGCTGGTCGTGCGTTATCAGCTGCTCTTCTTCTCCTCTGAGAGCAGCGAAGACGTTCTCATAGAACTGAGTCCAGCTCGAATCGACCTTGGGCAGCGGATAGCGCTTAATAGTATCGTCGGTTCTCGGAGCCATGGTCTTTGTCAGTCCGACACCCGCGAGGATCGGCACTGCGTCGCGGTTCTCCCAATCGGAGACCTTGACTATCTCGCCGTTGAGATCCCAGTCGTTTATAACGGCGGAGCCGTTCTCGCCGAGGACATACCAGCGCGGAAGCTCGATGAAGTTGCTCGTGGTGACCTCGACATACATCGAAAGGTCGCCCTCGAAGATAAGCGTGACTCTGAAGCCGTCGTCGCATTCCTCGTTGGTGACATTTGTCAGCTCTGCATAGACGGAGATGAGCTTTCTGCCCTCGCCGATGCGCAGCGCCTGGTCGAGCAGGTGGATGCCCCAATCGAGCACCATGCCGCCGCCGTGCGCCTTCTGGTTGCGCCAGTCGCCGGGGATGCCGCGCGAGCCCTGAACGCGGGACTCGATGCGGAACACCTTGCCGAGTTCGTTGTCCGCGAGTATCTTCTGGACGCACTTGAAGTCCGGATCCCAGCGTCTGTTCTGATGGACGGTGAAGAGCTTGCCGTACTTTTTGGACGCGGCTATCATCTCCTCAAGCTCCTCTTGGCTCAGCGCCACGGGCTTCTCGGAGATAACATTCTTGCCCGCCGCCATGGCGGCTATGGCTATCTCTTTATGTACATCGTTGGGCGTTGCGACGGTGACGAGGTCGATTCTCTCGTCGGCGAGCAGTTCCTCGCGCGAGGAGAAAGCGTGGATGCCCTCTGCCTCGGCGGCCGCGCGCCTCTCGGGCTTGATATCATAGATGCCTATGAGTTCAGCCGTGTCTTTGAAATCGTCCGCGCAGGTCGATGCGTGCCAGCTGCCCATTCCGCCGTAGCCTATAACGGCAAAACCTATCTTCTTATTCTTATCCATTGTTTTGTATACTCCCGATATAAATTTGTTTCGCGAAAAGTTTTATCACACCCACCACATATCGCCGGTGTTCTGGGTGATAAGGACATCCTTGAGGAAGTCAACTGCCTTTGAAAGACCCTCGTCCTGGCTCATGAGGGAATCCTCATGCTCGATGCTGATAGCATAGTCATAGCCGACCATGCGCAGGTTCGAGATCATATCTTTCCAATATGCGTAGTCGTTGCCGTAGCCGACGGAGCGGAATATCCACGAGCGGTGGATCTCGTCCGCATAGGGTTTGGTGTCAAGCACGCCGTTGACGGCGGTGTTGTACTTGTCGATTTTTGTATCCTTGGCGTGGAAGTGGAATATCGCATCGCCGAGCGCTCTGATGCAGGCGACGGGATCCATGCCCTGCCAGATAAGATGGCTCGGGTCGAAGTTCGCGCCGAGCTCGGGGCCGACTGCCTTGCGTATCTTGAGCATGCTCTCGGTGTTGTAGACGCAGAAGCCCGGATGAAGCTCGAAGGCTATCTTGTCGACGCCGTGCTCCTTGGCGAAAGCAACGGTCTTAGTCCAATAGGGAATGAGGACTTCGTTCCACTGCCACTCGAGTATCTCGGAGAAGTCATTCGGCCAGGGGCAGACGACCCAGTTGGGATACTTCGCGTTCTCCTGGTCGCCGGGGCAGCCGGAGAAGGTGTTGATCTGATGAATACCGAGCTTCTCGGCGAGAAGGATGGTGTTCTTTATCGTCTTGTCGAACTCGGCGGCAATAGCCTTGTTCGGATGGACGGGGTTGCCGTGGCAGCTGAGCGCGCTTATCTCAAGGCCGCTGTCCGCGACGGTGGATTTAAAAGTGCTCAGCGCCGCAGGATCGGCGAGCAGGGTGTCGGGGTCGGCATGGGAGTTGCCGGGGTAACCGCCGCAGCCTATCTCGACCATCTCAATGCCCTTGGATTTGAAATACTTGAGAGCCTCTTCGAGCGGAAGATTGCCCAAAAGGCAGGTAAATACACCTAATTTCATTTTTATAGCTCCTTTCGGAATCAGATAATGGATTTGAGATATTTTATGCTCCTGCCGACGTCATCAAGACCGTTCGGCACGGGATCATCGTTTTCAACTATCAGCCACTCGATGCCGATATCTTTTGCCGCGCGAACGACCTCGGGGATATCGCAGTTGCCCTCGCCGAGAGCCATGGGAGTGTGGTCAACTCCGTCTTTGACATGGAGCTGAACTATCCTGTCGCGGTTTTCGGTGATGAGCTTGTAGTTATCCTGACCGGCGACGAAGCTCCAGTAGGTGTCTATCTCGAGGTGACCGGCTTTTTTCAGCTCATCGAACGGGATAACGCCCTCGGAATTCGTCTCGAACTCGGTGCAGTGGTTGTGATAATAGACGCTCATGCCGATTTTTTCGGCGCGCTCGTCCGCCGCCTTTATCGCGGCGCAGGTCGCCCTGAGATCCTCGGGCGTGTCGTGGGCGGCGCCGCCCATGCCCATGGTTTTCATGCCGAGCGTGCGGCAGAACTCCGCAGTCTTGTCGAAGTTCTCGGGCGAATAATCGTCAAGCCCGATGTGGGTGCCGACGGCAACGAGTCCGGCATCGTCGAGAGCCGCGCGCAGAGTCGCCGCGTCAACGCCGAAATATCCGGCGAACTCAACGCCGTCATAGCCGAGCTCCTTGACGCGCGGAAGAATGGCGAGAAGATTTTCGCCGCTGTCTTTGATAATGTCGCGCAGGCTGTAAAGCTGAACTGCAAATTTCATGTTTCTTCTCCTGTTTGAGATAAATTTTTAAAGTGTAAATTCACATTGCGGTGATGTTCCGCGTGGAGCGCAGTGCATGTCGATACTCAAGCTCCGCGCGGGGCAGTCAATGTGCGTGATATGAATCAACTCATTTTGAATAAGATTGCGTGCAGTGGCTGTTCCGCGTGGGGCGCAGTGTATGTTGATACTCAAGCTCCGCGCGGGGCAGTCAATGTGCGTGATATGAATCAACTCATTTTGAATAGATTGCGTGCAGTGTGAG
>JBNMIN010000031.1:0-21597 GCA_050873305.1 Oscillospiraceae bacterium | reverse complement strand
CTCCTCATCTCCTCCATCAACACCGCAAAGCAAAATGCGCAGTAAAACGAAAGGGTGATTCTATGACAACGGAATGGGAAAAATTATATGCTGCCGCGCTTGCCGTTGCCGTGCCTAAAGTGATATCGGAACAGATGTGTTCCGGCGGGGTGGGTGCCGCCGTGCTGACAGATAAAGGAAATGTATATACTGGCGTGTGTATCGACACCGATTGCTCGCTGGGTATGTGCGCGGAGCGAAACGCGCTGTCGACGATGATATCCCACGGGGAGTATGCCGCAAGAAAAGTCGTTGCGGTAACAAAAATGGGAGAGATTTTGCCCCCGTGCGGAGCCTGCCGTGAGTTTATGATGCAGCTCGGCAGCCCGGAGAATATAGAAATTCTTGTTGATTCCGATACTGCCGTGACATTAAAAGACCTCGTGCCTTATCCGTATTAAAATAATCATAAAAGCCTCCGCAAGCATTGTCGCTTACGAAGGCTTTCGTTATTTATTTATCCTCTTTTCCCTTGCTCTCTTCAAGCAGCCTGTCGATGTCTGCGGGCGTAAACACATATTTCTTGTCGCAGAACTGACAGCAGACCTCGGTCTTTTCGTCCTCCTTGAGCTTTTCGAGTTCGTCTCTGCCCATGCTTATCAGCGCGCGGGAGACGCGCTCGCGCGAGCAGTCGCATCTATATTCCGGCTCCGAGGTGTCGAGCACATCGAGCTTGAAAGCGGGGAGCACGGTGCGGCAGATGGTCTCGGGGGAGAGCCCCTTGTCGAGCATCGTCGTCACAGGCTCGATGTCGCTGATGCACTTCTCGACCTTGTCTATAATCGTGTCGTCGGCGGTCGGGAGCAACTGGATTATAAATCCGCCCGCCTTTCTAATCGTGAGATCGGGGTTGACGAGCACGCCCAGCGCGCAGACGGTCGGTATCTGCTCGCTCGTCGCGAAATAATTCGTGATGTCCTCGGCGATTTCGCCGCTGACTATCGGCACCTGACCGACATAGGGCTCCTTGAGCCCGAGGTCTTTTATAACGGTCAAAAAGCCGTCCTTGCCGACTGCGCCGGAAACATCCAACTTGCCCTTGTCGTTGAGCGGCAGCTCAACAACGGAGTTCACAGCGTATCCTCTTACATTGCCGTGGCTGTCCGATGTCGCGAGCACAGTGCCCGCAGGGCCGTTTCCGTTTATCCTGAGCGTGACGGAATCGTCCGCTCCTTTGAGTGCGCTGCCCATGAGGCTCGCCGCCGTCAGCAGTCTGCCGAGAGCCGCCGAAACAACGGCTGATGTGCCGTGAATTTCCTGCGCCCTGTTTACTATATCCGTTGTGTCGGCAGCCATAACAGTCAGTGTGCCGTCCTCGGAAATGCAGCGTATAAGCTTGCCCATATTTTTATCCTCCTGTTATTTCCTGCGCCTCGCGGCAATCACCGCGCGCTCGGAATCTTCTCTGACGGGTTCATTTGTCATGCCGTCATATATGTTTTCAATGTCAAATCCCGCGTCGCCGAGCCATTCTGAAAGCTCGTCAAGACTGTATGCGCGCTCGCTGAAATCCTCGCTCGTGCGCTCATATGTCCCGTCCTCGTTCTTCTCGAAAAAGTCGAGCATGATGCCTACCGTGTCCGTCTCCTCGTCGAGGCTGTTCTGCCAGACGCAGAAAACATCCGGGTATTCGTAGACAAACGAGTTGTCCGCGAGAATCTCGCGGTGCTTGTATATCGTGTTCACATCGAATATGAACATCCCGCCCGGGCGGATGAATGTGCCGAGTCGGCGGAATGTCTCTCGGACATCCTCGGGCTCGGTCAGATGATTGATGCTGTCGAGCGTGCAGAGCGCGGCGTCGATTTTTCCGAAAAGGTCGAGATTCTGCATCTGCTGGCAGAGAAACAGAATATTCTGCCCCTCTTCAAAAGCCCTGTTCTGCGCCTGAGAAAGCATATCGGGGCTCGAGTCAACGCCGATCATGTCGTATCCGCGCGCGGATATCAGCGAAGTCAAAGTGCCCGTGCCGCAGGCGAGGTCGAGAACCGTTCCGCTTTTTATCCCATATGAAAGCAGAAGAGCAGAAAAATGCTCTGCTCTTCTCTCGTAATCAACATTTTGCGTCAGCTCGTCATAAAAACGGGCAAAGAATGAATACTCGCTCATTATCAGTCTTTCTTCTCGGCCTCTGCGGCGTCGATGCGCTCGAATATCTTCTCGTATCCGTCGCAGCCGTAGTTGAGCGAGCGGTTGACGCGGCTTATCGTGGCGGTGCTTGCGCCGGTCTTGCTGACTATCTCGCTGTAAACCTGCTTGTCGCTGAGCATCTTCGCAACAACTATGCGCTGCGAAAGAGCCTTGAGCTCAGTTACGGTGCAGAGATCCTCAAAAAAATCATAGCACTCGTCGATGTTCTCGAGGGCGAGAACTGCTTTGAACAGAAAATCAACGTTGCTGTCTTTCAGCTTGCCGTTCATCAAAGTTACTCCTTTTCGCGGTCATATTGGGTTTGACTCCGCGTACATATATGTATTTTAGCACACTAAAACTTGAAAGTAAAGAGCAAAAATCAAAGCGTCTGCGTTTCGACGGAATTTATAACGACATCCTCGAGCGGCTTGTCCGAAGAATCGCGGTCAACCGAGGCTATCGCGTCTACAACGTCCATGCCCTCGAACACCTGGCCGAATACTGTGTGTCTGAAATCGAGCCACGGAGTTCCGCCGACCGCCTTGTAGTCTTCAATAGACTCGTCCGTGAACATATCGGGCAGGCGCTCCATCTGCGGGATAAAACGCTCGTCAACCGACGGAGCCTGAACGATAAAGAACTGGCTGCCGTTCGTGTTCGGACCCGCGTTCGCCATGCACAGCGCGCCTCTGAGATTGTGGTAGTCGCGGCTGAACTCGTCCTTGAACGGTCTGCCCCAGATGCTCTCGCCGCCGATACCCTTGCCGAGCGGGTCGCCGCCCTGGATCATGAAATCCGGGATAACGCGGTGGAAGATGACTCCGTCATAGTAGCCGTTGTCCGCGTGGGTCGTGAAATTTTCGACCGCCTTGGGCGCGGCGTCGGGGAAGAGGACAACTTTTATGTCGCCCTTGTTTGTCTTTATCGTTGCAACGGTGTCGCCCGCTGCGGGCTGTCTTAACTGCTTGCTCATTTTATTTCCTCCGTGGATTCGTTTTTCTGCGCGGGTTTATAGAGCTTGGCGAGTCCGCCCTCGCTCGTCTCGCGGTATATTTTTGAAAGATCCTTGCCCGTCTGATACATCGTCTCGACTATCAGATCGAACGATATCTTTCTTGTGTATGTCAAAAAGTTTGCAAGGCTCACTGCGTTTATCGCCCTCATCGCGGCGACTGCGTTGCGCTCGATGCATGGCACCTGAACGAGCCCCATGACCGGGTCGCAGGTGAGTCCGAGATGGTGCTCCATCGCGACTTCTGCGGCGTATTCTATCTGATCCGTGTCCATGCCGTAGAGCTCCGCGAGCGCCGCCGATGCCATCGAACACGCCGAGCCTATCTCCGCCTGGCATCCGCACTCCGCGCCGCTTATCGAAGCGTTCGTCTTGATGACGTTGCCGATGATTCCGGCGGTCGCAATGGCTCTGCGAATCTCATTTTCGGAGAATCCGCGCCTGTCCGCAGTGTATCGCAGAACTGCGGGCAGAACTCCGCACGCGCCGCAGGTCGGTGCCGTTACTATCTCGCCGCAGGAGGCGTTCTCTTCGCTGACTGCGTAGGCGTAGGCGCAAACGAGCCTGTTCTCGCGCGTCTCCGGGCTCTCGTCCATGTGGCGGCGGTTGTTGAGCATATGAGCCTTTCTCATTATGCCGAGCCCGCCGGGCAGCTCGCCCTCGGCGGCAAGTCCGCGTTTGATGCAGCTGTTCATGACGATCCACACGCGGTCGAGATAATGCCAGATACCTTCGCCCTCGAATCTTTCAACCAAGTCGGGGATTCGGATATTCTCTTTCTTGCAGTATTCTTTTATCTCCGCGAAATTCTTGAACGGGTAGACTTCGGGCGGCTCTGCGTCCTTTCTGCCCTCAATTTCTATCGCACCGCCGCCGACGCTGCAAACCCTGCGCTTGCCGATGATGTTTCCGTCCTTGTCAAACGCTGTGAAGTCGAGCGTGTTGGGGTGGGGGATGTCGGTCGTCTTCATGTCGAACTTTATGTCGAGCACGCGGGGCGCGAAAGTCTCGCGCAGAACTCTGTCCGTGCCGTGTCCCTCTCCGGTTTTAGCGAGCGAGCCGTAGAGAACTGCCTCGTATCTGTCCGCCGACGGGAACTCTCCAATAAATATCTTGGCGGCAGATTCGGGTCCCATGGTGTGCGAGCTTGACGGGCCGCGTCCGATTCTGTAAATTTCTTTGATAGATTTCATTTGCCTCTCCTATTTAAGCCGTTGAAATATGTTGCCTCATATATTATAAAGTATATCACATAATATTTCCAAACTCAACAAGTTGCGGCAAAAAGACCGTTGACAAAAAATAACCGAGTGTTATAATTGCTTCATCACGGTTTTGGAGAGAGTCATGGAACAGCCCAGGAACAAAGAAAAAATACTTTCGGCGGGTACACTGCTTTTTGTTGCCTGCTGGGCGGCTTATTGCGCATCGTATCTAGGCAGAATAAATTATACCGCCGCGCTCACTGCGATAGTCGCGGACGGCGTGTTTTCAAAGTCCCATGCCGGGCTTATCGGCACGGTCTATTTCTTCTGCTACGGAGCGGGTCAGATATTCAGCGGAATCCTCGGCGACCGTGTCTCGCCCTATAAAATGGTCGGCACGGGACTGGTCGGCACGGTGTGTGCGAATATTCTTATGCCGCTGTGTGCGAAGAGTTACATAGTCATGAGTGTCGTGTGGGGACTCAACGGAATAGTCCAGTCGATGCTCTGGACTCCTATACTTTATATAATATCTAACGTCCTGCCGGAAGAACAGCGCAGGCGCGCGTGCCTATATATCGCGGCGTCGTTCCCGGTCGGCAGCCTGCTGTCTTATGTCATATCCGCCGGCGCGATAAAATTTGCGTCGTGGCATTTCGCGTTTTTTATACCCGCCGGAATAATAGCCTGCATATTTGTCTTCTGGTGCTTAGCCGCCGGGAAAACTTCAAAAATACTCGGAAGAGGGGAGAAAAAGTCTCTCCCGGTTCAGGAAAATACAGGGGCGAAAGTCTCCCTCGGCAAGCTGTTTATAGTCTCCGGTGCGGCGGTTATCTGCGTCGGCATACTCGTTCAGGGCATGCTCAAGGACGGCGTTACATCGTGGGTGCCGACTCTCATTAAAGAAAAATATAATGTCTCGGCATCGTTCTCCGTCTTGCTGTCGGCTGTCCTGCCGATAATCAACCTCAGCGGCGCGTGGTTCTCGACGAAGCTCTATGAAGGACCGTTCAAGCTCAATGAGACCGCCGCAGCGGCATTCTGCTTCGCTCTGACGCTCATTCCGCTTACCGGAATACTCTTCGTCGGTCACTATCCCATCGCTCTGTGCGTCATATTCTTCGCGCTCTTCACAACGCTTATTACCGCTATAAATCATCTGGTCATCACGCTCATTCCCGTGCGCTTCGCGAAATACGGCTGTGCCTCGACAGTCGGCGGAATATTCAACTCCTGCACATATATCGGCAGCGCGATATCGACCTACGGCTTCGGCGCTGTGTCCGAAAAGTTCGGCTGGACTGCGACAGTTATTTTCTGGATAATCCTCGGTGCTCTCGGCGTCGCCGTGTGCGCTGTACCGATGCGCCGCTACGGCAGATTCGCAAACGGGAGCGGGAATAAAGCATAAAACGCGGCATATTTTGGCAAAAAATCAGAATATCAGACAAACTTCGTCAAAAAAACCGTCCTCGGCGCAAAAAAATTAAAATTAGGTATTGCAAAACCCGGAATCTTATGTTATTATAATGTGCGTTCGGTGAGAGCCGACAAATTGGCCCGGTAGCTCAGTTGGTTAGAGCGCTAGCCTGTCACGCTAGAGGTCGACGGTTCGAGACCGTTCCGGGTCGCCATTCGCTGCTATGGCTCAGGTGGCAGAGCACATCCTTGGTAAGGATGAGGTCACCAGTTCGAATCTGGTTAGCAGCTCCATAAAAAGCCTTGAAACTTGATTGTTTCAAGGCTTTTTACTTTTGCCCAAAACCGAATTCTACAATTATCCGCCCTGAATCATCTGCAATTTTTCGTCAACTTTATGTGCCGTGCCGCCGCATTTCCGCAATTTTTGAGCACCTTGCCCTTTTTTCAAAATCTATGGATTTAACTTTCGCTTTGTGCTAAAATGCCTTTTGTGTTGTGTTTGGAAATCCAAATGGTTAATGATAAGCGCGACACCTGTGTGCAATCTCTGTTGGGGGAACGAAAATGAAAAAGATAGGATATAAACATACTATTATGGCGAGCTTCACGGCGTTTGTCGTGCAGGCGGTCGTCAATAATTTCGCGCCGCTGCTGTTTTTGACCTTTCAGGCGCAGTACGGCATCGAGCTTTCGAAGATAACCGTTTTGATTACCGCGAACTTTTTTATTCAGATATTCGTCGATCTGACTGCCGTGCTGTTCGTTGACCGCATCGGCTACCGCGCTTCAACGGTGCTCGCCCATGCGATGTGCGCGACCGGTCTTATATTTATGACGATCCTGCCGGAGATACTGCCCTCGGCTTTCGCGGGACTGCTTATCTCCGTGTTCTGCTACGCGGTCGGAGCGGGTCTTTTGGATATCACGATAAATCCTATTGTCAATTCCTGCCCCTCGACAAATTCAAATCAGCTGCTTTGCTTGCTCCATTCGTTTTATTGCTGGGGCAGCGTCGCGGCGGTCGGTATCTCGACCCTGTTCTTCGCACTGTTCTCGACGGCGAACTGGAAGATAATGTCGCTGATATGGGCGATTCTCCCGATAGTCAACGCTGTTATGTTCACCCGCGTGCCCATAGCGCCCGTTGTCGGAGAGGATGAAGAAAAGCTCTCGATAAAAGATATGCTCAAAACAAAGGCGTTTTGGATATACATGGTGCTTATCCTCTGCGCCGGTTCGAGCGAACAGGCGGTCAGCCAGTGGGCTTCGACATTCGCCGAAAAGGCGCTCGGGCTCACAAAGACCGTCGGCGATCTGGCGGGTCCCATGCTCTTCTCGATTCTTATGGGCGTGTCGCGCTTTATGTACGGCAAGTTCGGCAACAGAATAAATCTCGATTCAATGATGCTCCTGAGCGGCTGCGTCTGCACGGCTTCTTATTTTCTCATTTCGCTGACCTCTTCGCCAATTCTCGGGCTTGTCGGCGTCGCCGTGTGCGGACTGTCTGCGGGTATCCTCTGGCCGGGCACGATAGGCAAGATGTCCTCTGCGCTCCACGGCGGCGGAACGGCGATGTATGCTATTCTCTGCCTTGGCGGCGATATCGGCTGCTCGGCGGGTCCGACCTTTGCCGGGATGATGGCGAGCTTCTTCGGCGATGACCTCAAAAAAGGCATACTCTGCGCCGTCATATTCCCGCTGACTCTGTCGGTGATAATGCTCGTGCGCGAGTTCATTATTCCGCGCCGCAGAAAGAAGGCAAATTCATGAAGAAAAACTATAAATCGACCGTTAACGCCTGCTTCGCGGGCTATGTCGTCCAGGCGATAGTCAACAACTTTGTGCCGCTGCTGTTTCTGACTTTTAACAAGAGCTACGGCATCGAGCTTTCAAAAATAACCGCGCTGATAACCGTCAACTTTATTCTTCAGCTTTGCATCGATTTGCTCTCCGCGTTCTTTATCGATAAGATAGGCTACCGCGCGGCGGCGATTATGGCTCATGTGTTCGCGGCGGCGGGACTCATATCATTGACCGTTTTGCCGGAGATTCTGCCCTCGCCGTTTGTCGGTCTGCTCATTTCAGTTGTACTCTACGCGGTCGGCGGCGGACTGCTTGAAGTCATAGTCAGCCCGATAGTCGAGGCGTGCCCGACGGACAACAAAGAGAAGATGATGAGCCTGCTCCACTCGTTCTATTGCTGGGGCAGCGTCGCCGTCGTCGGTCTTTCAACGCTCTATTTCGCGATATTCACAACGGCTAACTGGAAGTATCTCGCCCTTATCTGGGCGGTCGTGCCGATAGTCAACGCCCTGAATTTTATCCGCGTGCCGATAGCTCCGCTTATCGAAGAAGGGGAGACGGGTCTCTCTTTTAAACAGCTGCTCGGCAACAGAATGTTCTGGATTTTCATGCTGCTGATACTCTGCTCCGGCGCGAGCGAGCAGGCAGTCAGCCAGTGGGCTTCGACCTTTGCGGAAAAGGGTCTCGGCGTCTCAAAGACCGTCGGCGACCTCGCGGGTCCCATGCTCTTCTCCGTGCTCATGGGCGTGTCGCGCGTGATATACGGCAAATTCGGCGACAAAATCGACCTCGACGGCATGATGATTTTCAGCGGCGCGCTGTGCATGGCGTCCTATCTGCTCATTGCGCTCAGTTCCTCTGCGGTGCTCGGGCTTATCGGAGTCGCGCTGTGCGGCTTCTCGGTCGGCATCATGTGGCCGGGAACGTTCAGCAAGGCGTCCGCAGGGATAAAAGGCGGCGGAACGGCGATGTTCGCTCTTCTGGCGCTCGGCGGCGATCTCGGCTGCTCTTCCGGACCGACTTTTGCCGGAATGATGGCGAGCGCATTCGGCGACGACCTCAAAAAAGGCATACTATGCGCCATATTTTTCCCGGCGCTTTTAACTGTGCTGACAATTTTTACAAAACGCGGAAAAGCGAAAAATTGATATCAAAAAGCGGCAGAATACGGATGATAAACCCGTGTTCCGCCGCTTTAATTTTATTTTTGCGGTTTACATTTGCAGGAATAGCTGATAAGATATATATGTGAGATTTTGGCTTTCTTTGAGTCTCATAAACAGGAAATGAAAATGGACAGAAAAACAAAAATAAGGGGACTGAAATATGAGCGTAGCTAATATTCTGTCGATGGCGGGCGGACTCGGTCTGTTCCTATTCGGCATCAGGACGATGGGCGACGGACTCGAAAACGCGGCCGGCGCCAAGCTCAAGAGAATGCTCGAAGTGCTTACCGGAAACCGCTTCCTCGCAGTGCTCGTCGGCTTTGTCGTCACGGCGATAATCCAGTCGTCAACCGCAACGACCGTCATGGTCGTCGGCTTCGTCAACGCGGGCATGATGTCGCTCGCGCAGGCGGTCGGCGTCATAATGGGCGCGAATATCGGTACTACCGTCACTTCACTGCTCATCGCGCTGAACTTTTCGAGCGTCGCGGCGGCGGCAGTGCTCGTCGGCGTTATACTCATGCTCGCGTCGAAAAAGACCGTTGTTAAGAATCTCGGCGCAATATTCACGGGCTTCGGCCTGCTCTTCCTCGGCATCGATATGATGTCCGATTCCATGGCTCCTCTCAGAGAGAGCGCAGGCTTCATGAATTTTATCGTCACCGTCTCGGAGTCGCCTCTGCGCCCGCTGTTCGGTATCATCCTCGGTATAGTCATGACCGCCGTGCTCCAGAGTTCTTCGGCTTCCGTCGGCGTGCTCCAGACTCTCGCTATGCAGGGACTCGTGCCGCTCAAGTTTTCAGTTTTCGTCCTCTTCGGTCAGAATATCGGAACCTGCCTCACGGCACTCTTCTCGACCGTCGGCGCGAAGAAAAACTCGAAGCGAGCCGCAGTTATCCACCTGCTCTTCAATGTTATCGGCACGGGCATATTTATTCTTATCGCCCTGCTCACTCCCTATGTCGAGTGGATAGAGAAGCTGTCGCCCGACCCGATGGCGCAGATAGCCATATCGCATATCGTGTTCAATATCGTCTCGACCGTTATTATGTTCCCGTTCGCGAAAGTTCTCGTCAAGCTCTCCTGCCTGCTCGTTCCCGGCAAGGACGACAGCGAGAGCGAGATGCACTGCAAGTTCATCGACGACCGTCTGCTCAATACGCCTCCCTTCGCTGTCATGCAGGTCAGCAAGGAGGTCGCCCGCATGGCGAAGCTCGCGCGCGATAACTTTGAGACAAGCGCCCACGCGCTCATAAACCGCAGCGACAAGGATCTCGACAAGGTTATGGAAAACGAAGAGGTCATAAACTACCTCAACCATCATATAACTTCGTATCTCGTCAAGCTCAACGCCCTTGATATAACCGACAGCGACTCGGATTATATCGCCCGCGTTTTCCATGCGATAAACGATATCGAGCGCGTCGGCGACCATGCGATAAACCTCGCCGAAGCGGCTCAGCACAATATCGGCGACGGGCTCAAGTTCTCCGACCCCGCGAGGGAGGAGCTCAATCAGCTCTGCGGCAGCGTCGTTACATTGCTTGAGCGCTCGATGGCGGCTTTTGACAATCAGTCGCTCAGCGACGACGAGGCAAAGGAACTCTCCGACCTCGAGGAGCATATCGACGACCTAACCCTCGAGTGCCAGGATTCGCATATCTTCCGCCTCAACCGCAAGGAGTGCAACACCGAAGCGGGTATGCTCTATCTTAACACCATAACCGACTTCGAGCGTGTCGGCGACCATGCCATAAACATCGCTTTTCTTGCAAGATCAAAATAATTTTTAAAATACCCTTGCATTTTGCAGGGGTATGATGTAGAATAAGAACAGAACATTTGTACGAACAAAATTTCAGCTCCCCGAAAGGACGGAACGAACATGGCAGATAAACAGAAAGCGCTTGAAACTGCGATATCGCAGATAGAGAAAAATTTCGGCAAAGGCTCGATAATGAGACTCGGCCAGAACACGGCAATGAATGTCGAGGCTATCTCGACCGGCTCCGTTACCCTCGACGCCGCCACCGGCATCGGCGGACTTCCGCGCGGCAGAATAATCGAGATATACGGTCCCGAGTCGTCCGGTAAAACCACTCTCGCGCTCCATGTTGTCGCCGAGGCTCAGAGAATGGGCGGCGAGGCTGCGTTCATTGATGCCGAGCACGCGCTCGATCCCATATATGCCGCGAATCTCGGCGTTGATGTCGATTCTCTTCTCGTCTCTCAGCCGGACAATGGCGAGCAGGCGCTCGAGATAACCGAAGCTCTGACCCGTTCGGGCGCTATCGATGTTATAGTCGTCGACTCCGTTGCGGCTCTCGTTCCGCGCTCGGAAATTGAGGGCGATATGGGCGACTCCCATGTCGGTCTCCACGCGCGCCTTATGTCGCAGGCTCTCAGAAAGCTCGCGGGCGCTATTTCAAAGTCGAATACTATTATAATTTTCATAAACCAGCTGCGTGAAAAGGTCGGCGTTGTCTACGGCAACCCCGAGGTCACAACCGGCGGTCGTGCGCTGAAGTTCTATGCTTCTATCCGTATCGATGTCCGCAAGATAGAGCAGCTCAAAGGCCCCGGCAACGAGTTCATCGGCTCGCGCACAAGGGCTAAGATAGTCAAGAATAAAGTCGCTCCGCCTTTCAAAGAGGCTGAGTTCGATATCATGTACGGCAAGGGCATATCCAAGGTCGGCGAAATACTCGACCTCGCCGTCAAATATGATATTATCCACAAGAGCGGCGCGTGGTTCTCTTATAACGAGAACCGCCTCGGCCAGGGCAGGGACAATGTCAAGAATTATATCAGCGAGCATCCCGACTTCATGGCGGAGCTTGAAGCCCAGGTTCGCGAGCGCCTCATGGCGGAGAACAACGCCGCAAGAGCCGCCGCAAAGCCTGCGGAGAAGCCCGCGCCTGCCGCCGAGCCTGCACCCGCCGCGATGCCCAAGAAGCCCACGAGCCGTTCCGGCGCAAAGGCGAAGCTTGACATCGTTGTTGATGACGACGATTGATGAAGATAACGGCACAGCAGGGCAGGGGACAAAAAATACATATACTTGTTGACGGGGAGTACCGTCTGACCGTTACCCGGGATTTCTGGGCGAGTCGGAATATACGCTCCGGCGATGAAATTGACGATGCGGAGTTTGCCGCCTTTTGCGAGGCGGCAGGCTCCTGCCGTGCATTTAACGCGGCTGTCGATATCCTCTCGCGACGCGACCATTCGTCGAAGGAGCTTCAGCGAAAGGTTGCCCGCCGCTCCGGCGCGGAGTTTGCGCGCGAAGCGGTCGAACGCCTTGAAGAGATGGGCTATGTCAACGACGAGCGCTATGCCCGCACCCTCGCGCAGGAGCTGTATGAGCGGCGCGGCATGGGCAAAAGGCGCATCGAACAGGAGTTAAGACAGCGCGGGATATCGCGCGAGACAGCGAGCGAATGTGCCGAAGAGCTCGACGGGGACGATGTTGAGCGGATAAAAAATCTGCTGGAGACCAAATTCGCCGGCAAATTTTCCGATGAAAAGGGCAGACGGCGCACCTTCAACGCCCTGACCCGCCTCGGCTACGGCTATTCCGATATCCGTTCGGCAATGCGCTCTGTGGACGAGGAATATGAAGATACGGACGATCAATTTTCCTGTTAGAAGATAAGAAAAGGAAAAAATAGTGTATAATTTCTGTTATCAAGCGAAAGGAAGAACTGTTTGATGAAGAAAAGAAGAGTTTTATTCGTGTCGCTCGGCTGCCCGAAGAATCAGGTCGACGGTGAGCTGATGCTCGCAAAGCTTCAGAACGCCGGATTTGAAAATGCGGACAATTTCGAGCGCCTCGACGCAGTTATAGTCAACACCTGCGCGTTTATCGACTCCGCCAAGCAGGAGGCTATCGACACAATTCTGGAGATGGTCGGCCTCAAAAAAGACGGACTCGTCCGCGCGGTCATTGTCACCGGATGCCTCGCCGAGCGCTACCGCGACGAGATACTTCAGGAGATTCCCGAGGTTGATGCGGTCGTCGGCATCGGCGCAAACGGCGATATCGACAAGATAGTTGACGAAGTTCTCGAAGGCAAGCAGACCAATGTTTTCCCCGACAAAAAAGAGCTCCCCATGTGCGGCGAGCGCGTGCTCACGACTCCTGATTACTGGGCGTATCTCAAGATAGCCGAGGGCTGCTCGAACTGCTGCACCTATTGCGCCATCCCGTCCATCCGCGGACCTTTCCGCAGCCGCGACGAGGAGAGCATAGTCGAAGAGGCGAAGACCCTCGCGAATGGGGGCGTCAAAGAGCTCGTGCTTATCGCGCAGGATGTCTCGTCCTACGGCATTGATATCTACGGCGAATACAGGCTCGCTCATCTGCTTGATTTGCTCTGCGAGATCGACGGCATCGAGTGGATACGCCTGCTCTATTGCTATCCCGATAAGATAACCGACGAGCTTATCGATACCATGGCTTCCCAGCCCAAGGTGCTCCATTATATAGATCTGCCGCTCCAGCACGCGGACGATAAAATCCTCAAGGCGATGAACCGCCACAGCACTGCGGAAGAGACCCGCGAGGTCATAAGAAAACTGCGCGAGCGTATGCCGGATATCGCTATCCGCACGACGTTTATAGTCGGCTTCCCCGGCGAGGGCGACGACGAGTTTGAGACTCTCGCCGAGTTCGTCAACGAGGAGGAGTTCGAGCGCCTCGGCTGCTTCGAATATTCCCCGCAGGAGGGCACACCCGCCGCGAAGATGGAGAATCAGGTCGACGACGATGTCAAATCCCGCCGCGCCGAGGTCATCATGCAGGATCAGTATGAGATAATGACCGAGAAGAACAACAACATGATCGGCAAGACCCTGCGCGTGCTCACCGAGAGCTACGATGATTATACCGACAGTTACTCCGGTCGCTCGTATATGGACGCGCCCGATATCGACGGCAAGATAATCTTCACCTCGTCCGATTTTATAAAAGAAGGCGAGTTCGTCGATGTCGAGATACTCGGCGTCAACGAATATGACCTGCTCGGAAGAACAGTAAAATAAAACCCGGAAAGGGGAATTAAAATGCAGAAGCTGAATCTGCCCAATAAACTGACGCTCATAAGAATGTTCCTCGCGCCCATTTATCTCGCGCTGATGCTTATTGAGTTCCCTTATCATTACATAGTCGCGCTCGCCGTTTTCGCGATAGCGTCGCTGACCGATATGCTTGACGGCAAGATCGCGCGAAAGAATAATCTTATCACCGTTTTTGGCAAGCTTCTCGATCCGCTCGCCGATAAAATGCTTACCACCGCCGCTCTGCTCGCGTTCATGCGTGAGGGCTGGTGCAGCATCTGGATTGTTATGATAGTCCTCACCCGTGAGTTCGCCGTCGCAGGCGTCCGTCTTATCGCCACGGCGCAGGGCATTGTTATCCCCGCAAATTATTGGGGCAAGGCGAAAACCGTCAGCCAGATGGTGTTCACTATTGTTATCATGCTCCTCGCCGAGCTTGACGCGACGTTTGATATTTTCGCAAACGCCGGCTGGTTCACTCTCGCGAGAGTGTCAAATATCATGCTCTGGATAACTGCCGTTCTGACGGTCGTTTCGGGCATTACATATTTTGTGGACAGTAAAAAACTTATTGACTTTTCCAAGTGATTTCAATATAATGATTAGTAGATATGCGAGTCATATCGGCTGACAAAAACCAAAAAATAACATGCGTTTATCGGGAGAAGTAGCCGGATATCCGCGGCATCAGAGAGGGAGCCCGAAGCTGAGAAAGCTCCTTGCCGTATGAAGGCGAAATGCACCCGTCAGCACGCAGGGGGAACAACAGTATCCCTGCGCGGAAGGCACCGTTATCGGCCGGGCGCGTATTTGCGCGCAGAGATATAAACAGGAGTGGAACCGCGCTCGAGCGCCTCCGTTGTCCGCAAGGATAACGGAGGCTTTTTGTATGCTGTTTGTATATTGAACGGCTGTAGGGCGGATATCATCCGCCCGCGAAAATACTCATATGCACTCCAAACAACCAACGCCGCATCGCGGCAGCAATTTTATCTGAGCTCAAGGAGTTGATATTTATGTTTGACAGGCTCAGGGAGGATATAAGCACCTTCAAACGGCGCGACCCCGCCGCGAGAAGCGCGCTCGAAATCTTCTTCCTCTATCCGGGTCTTAAAGCTATAAGAATGCACCGCAGAGCCAATTGGTGCTATCGCCACAGGATGTTCTTCCTCGCACGCTGGATATCGCAGCGGGCGGCGCGGAAAACCGGGATAGAGATACACCCGGCGGCGACCATCGGCAGGCGCTTTTTCATCGACCACGGCACCGGCGTCGTTATCGGCGAGACCACCGTTATCGGCGACGATGTTATGATATATCAGGGCGTGACCCTCGGCGGCACCGGCAAGGATACCGGCAAACGCCATCCGACTATCGGCAACAATGTCATGATCGGCGCGGGCGCAAAGGTGCTCGGTCCGTTCAAGGTCGGCGATAACTCGAATATCGCCGCGGGCGCGGTGGTTCTCGATGAGATTCCGCCGGACTGTACCGCCGTCGGCGTGCCGGCTCATATCGTTCGCCGCAACGGAGTCAGGGTCGATGACCTCGACCAGGTGCATATACCCGACCCGGTCGCGCAGGAGCTTTGCAGGCTCGAGCATCAGGTCTCCCAGCTGAGAAAACAGCTTGAGGAGCAGGAAAATACACAGGAAATTGACTGAAAGGAAGATATAAATGAAAGTCTATAACACTCTCACAAGAAAAAAGGAAGAACTTGTCCCGATAACTCCGGGCGAGATCAAGATGTACGCCTGCGGCCCGACCGTGTATAACTATATCCATATCGGCAACGCCCGCCCGCTGTGCATCTTCGATATCCTGCGCCGCTATCTCGAATATCGCGGCTACAAAGTGAAGTTCGTCCAGAATTTCACGGATATCGACGATAAAATAATCAGACGCGCAAACGAGGAGCATGTTGATTTCTCCGAGATTTCCGAGCGCTATATCAAAGAGTTCTGGACTGACGCCGACGGACTCAATGTCCGCCATGCAACGATAAATCCGAAAGCTACCGAGAATATCGACGCCATTATCCAGATAATCTCGACCCTTATCGAAAAGGGCTACGCCTATGAGGCACAGGGCGACGTTTATTTCAGCACCGAGAAGTTCAAGGATTACGGTAAGCTCTCGCATCAGCCGCTCGAGGATCTTGAGGCGGGCGCGCGTATAATGGTCGGCGAAGTAAAGCGCGAGCCGATGGACTTCGCCGTCTGGAAAGCCGCGAAGCCCGGCGAGCCCGCATGGGACTCCCCGTGGGGAAAGGGCAGACCCGGTTGGCATATCGAGTGCTCCGCGATGAACTGGCGCTATCTCGGCGATACCATTGACATTCACTGCGGCGGTCAGGATCTTATCTTCCCGCACCATGAGAATGAAATAGCCCAGAGCGAGTGCTTCACCGGCAAGCCGTTCGCCCACTATTGGATGCACAACGGCTACATCAACGTTGACAACGTGAAGATGTCGAAGTCCCTCGGCAATTTCTTCACCGTGCGCGATGTCGCCGAAAAATACGGCTATGAGCCGATCCGCTATCTGCTCATCTCCGCCCAGTACAGAAGCCCGATAAACTACAGCACCGATATCATCGAGCAGTGCATCGCCGCGCTCAACAGGCTCTATACTTGCCGCGATTCGCTCGATTTCGAGCTCAAGAACGCTGCCGACGCAGAGCATGACGGCGACAAGGCGATTATCGACGGCTTTGATAAGTACAGAGAGCAGTTCATCGCCGCCATGGACGACGATCTCAATACCGCCGACGCCATCGCTTCGATATTCGAACTCGTTCGCGATATCAATACAAATGTTGTCGGCAAGACCCCCTCGAAGGCGCTTGTTGAGGGCGCGATAGCTATGTTCGACGAGCTGACCGGTGTTCTCGGACTCGTCTATAACCGCAAGACCGAGACTCTCGACAGCGATGTCGAAGCCCTTATCGAGGCACGCACGAACGCCCGCAAAGAGAAAAACTGGGCTGAGGCGGACAGAATCAGAGATCAGCTCAAAGAAATGGGCATCGTCCTCGAGGATACCGCCCAGGGCGTGAAGTGGCACAGAGAATAAATATATAGACAAAACGCATAAATTAATGTATAATACTATGTGACTTTTTAATTAAATTGCGGAGGTTAAGTAAGTGAACGATCTGAAAACCCGATTCTTTGACGATGTGGACAAAAATTGTCCTCTTCCGGAGTATCCCCGCCCGCAGCTTGTGCGCGAGGATTGGATGTGCCTCAACGGCGAGTGCGATTATGAGATAACCCCGGCGGGCGACTCCTGCCCGAAAGATTTCAGCGGCAAGATAGTCCTGCCTTTCGCCATCGAGAGCCAGCTCTCCGGCGTTCAGCGCGCGCTTCAGCCCGACGAGCGCCTTTGGTACAGAAAGAGGTTCACTCTCGACAGCCGCTTTGATGATAAGCGCTGCATTCTGCATTTCGGCGCTGTCGATTGGCAGTGCGAGGTGTTTGTCAACGGCGTCTCCGTCGGCACTCATACCGGCGGCTATTGCCCGTTTTCTTTTGACATAACCGACGAACTTGTCGACGGCGAAAACGAGCTCGTTGTCAAGGTCTATGACCCGACCGACAAGGGCTGGCAGAACCGCGGCAAGCAGGTTCTCAAATCCGTCGGCTTCTGGTATACCGGAACCTCCGGAATCTGGCAGACGGTGTGGCTTGAGCCCGTGGCTCAGAGCCATATCACCTGCGTGCGCCTGACCCCCGATATCGACGCGGGCGAGATAATCGTCTCCTGCACCGGCGAGGGACTTGACGGCTGCACGATAGAGGCTGAGATTTCGCTCGGCGGCGAGCAGGTGTATTCCGGCGAGATGAAGCTCAACGCGCATCTTCCCGTGCCCGACGCGAAGCTCTGGAGCCCCGAGAGCCCGACTCTCTATGACCTTGTGCTCACCGTGAAGAAGAACGGCGAAGCTGTCGATACCGTCAAGAGCTATTTCGGCATGAGAAAGTTCAGCATCGGCAAGGATAAGCAGGGTCTGCCGCGCCTTATGCTCAACAACGAGCCCTATTTCCAGCGCGGTCTGCTCGATCAGGGCTATTGGAGCGACGGCGGTCTGACTCCGCCCAACGACGAAGCGATGATATTCGATATCGCCGAGATGAAGCGTCTCGGCTTCAATATGCTCAGAAAGCATATCAAAGTCGAGCCCCTGCGCTGGTACTATCACTGCGACAGACTCGGCATGATAGTCTGGCAGGATATGGTCAGCGGCGGCGAGTATATCGGAAATATCCTCGCGGGCGTTTTCCCGAATATCGGCATCGGCGTCAAGGATAATAAATATAACTGGTTCAGCCGCGGCGAAAAAGAGTGGCGCGATGACTACCGCCGCGAGCTGTTCGAGATGATAGACAATCTCTATAACTGTACCTGCATCGGCTGCTGGGTGCCCTTCAACGAGGGCTGGGGTCAGTTCGACGCGAAGGAGATCGGCGATGCCGTCAAGGCATACGATCCCTCGAGAATCGTTGACCACGCGAGCGGCTGGTACGATCAGAAGGGCTGCGACCTCAAGAGCATGCACAAATATATCCTGCCCATCCATATGCCGAAGCTTGACGGCAGACCGTTTGTCATAAGCGAATACGGTGGATACAGCATGATTCTCGACGGCCACGTCTGGAACAAGCAGAAGAGCTTCGGCTATATCATGTTTAGGTCTAAGGAGAAGCTCTCCGCGGCTTATAAGAAGCTGCACGAGAAGCAGGTCATCCCGCTGATAAAGAAAGGCCTTTGCGCCACTGTCTATACTCAGGTCAGCGACGTCGAGTTCGAGGTCAACGGAATGTATACATATGACCGCAAGGTGTTGAAGCTCGACGAAAAGACCGTGCAGGAAGTCAACTCCAAGCTGCATTTTTAAGGAAGAAAGCGACAGATGAAGTCACTGCTTATAAGACTGATAAAAAAACTCGGCGATATGCGCCGCCACCTGCTCTATTACCGCATTTGGCCTGCGGTCTACAGGCGCGCGGCGAAAAAGCCGATAGACGAAAAAAAGGTGCTCCTCGCATCGAACAGCAAAACGCTTCCGGACAACCTGTCCTGCATGAAGCGCGAGCTTGAGGCGCACGGGATGCACTGCACCGAGATGCTCATTCCCGCGGGAGCGGGCAGCATAAGCGCAAGGGCGGCGGAGTTCAGGCAGAATATCCGCTTCCAGCGCGAATATGCGACGAGCAAACTCGTCTTTGTCGAGGATGCGTTCTTCCCGCTGTTCGCGAATCATCCGCGAAAGGGCACCGAGGTCATTCAGCTTTGGCACGCGTGCGGCGCGTTCAAAAAATGGGGCTATTCGACCGCCGACCTCAAGTGGGGCGCGGACAGAAAGAGCCTCGAGCGCTACCCGATCCACAATACCTATACCGCAGTCACCGTGTCGGCGCGCAATATTATTCCGTATTATGCCGAGGCGTTCAACTGCCCGGAGAGTATAATCAGACCTCTCGGCGTGCCGAGGACGGATATTTATTTCAATTCAGATTTCGTCTCGTCCGCCCGCGCGGAAATGCTCAAAAAGTTCCCGCAGATAGGGGACAGGAAGATAATCCTCTATGCCCCGACCTTCCGCGGCAACTCTATCCTCAAGTCCTATATGGATCTGAAGCTCGATATCGAGCGCATGAATGCGGAGCTGTCCGACGATTTCGTCCTGCTGTATAAGCTCCATCCGCAGACGGCGAAGCACTTTTCACTCAGCGCCGAAGAGCGCGAAAAATATGAGAATTTTGTGTTCGATATCTCAAAAGATGTGCGAATCGACCTCGCCATGTGCGCGGCTGATATGCTGATAAGCGACTATTCGTCCGTGATTTTTGAATATTCGCTGCTCAGCCGTCCGATGATATTCTTTGCCTACGATCTCGAAGAATATGACCGCGACCGCAGCTTCTATAACAAATATGAGGACTTCGTTCCCGGTCCTATAGTCCGGGATACCGAGGGCATTATTTCCGCCGTCAGGCAGGCGCAGTCCGGCTTCGACAGCGCGGAAATTGAAAACTTCAGAAACTATTTTATGGACGCCTGCGACGGGCACAGCACCGCGCGCATCGCCGAAGCGTTCATGGAAAAATAAGGTGTATCATATGAAAAAGACATTCAAAGCCGCAGCGGCATTCATGCTCATCCTGGCGGTCGCCATAGGTATGTGCGCGTGCTCGGGCGGAGCCGGCGGCAAAGCGCCCGGCAAAAAGATCGCCATAGTCACAGCGACCCTGTCGCAGAACCCCGAGGAATATCAGCGTGCGGCTCAGCTTGCGAGCGAGTATTCCTATGTCGAGCATGTTGTCTATACCGACACGCGCGTCGGCACTTCGGGCATTCTCGATTTCTATAAGCGCGTCAACGATATCGCCTCCGATGCGAGCTACGGCGCGATAGTTATCGCGAGAGCGAATCTCGGAGCCGTCGCGGCAGTCAGAGCGGCAAAGGCGAAGAACCCCGACAAGTTCATCGTCTGCACGGCGCCCGAGGAGAATATCCAGACTCTTGCGAAGTCCGCCGATGCCATTCTTGCGATAGACACCGCCAAGGACGCGGCGATGATGGTTGAAGAGGCGCACGGACGCGGCGCGCAGGTCTTTGTCTATTACGCCACCGGCATTCAGCAGAGCACCCCGAGCATCAAGGAGTCGCGCGAAGCGGCTGAGAAAAAGTGCGAGGAGCTCGGCATGACATATAAATTTGTCAACTGCTACGATGTCTCGCAGGCTCTCGGCATAAAGGGCGCGCAGAGCTTCATGAAAGAGGACATCGCCCGCCAGCTCAAGAATTTTGAGGGCAAGAAGATTGCGGCTTATTGCGCCGATATATCTTCTCAGGCGGAGCTTATAAAGAACGCCTGCCCGAACGGCATAATCGTCGCGGGCACGAGCTTCCCGAGCATCTATGACGGCTACACCGCCGCTTTTGATATCGAAGTCGGCAAGAAGTGGGACAACAAGTCCAAGGTGTTCAGCAAGGTCAGAGCCGCGATAAGAGAAAACGGCGGCACGAAGAACCAGTTCATCGTGTGGGACGATCTGACCGCGTCTTCAATGACCGAGGCGGCGTTTGAATATGCAAGAGCCACCCTCTGCGGCGAGCAGACAGACATGGCAAAAGCGGTCAAGTCAAGCTTCCCGTCGAAGATAAAAGTGTCTGACAAACAGCTCGACAAATGCACCTTTATTTACACGGAGGACTACCGCGTATTATGAGAGGAAAATTCATTGTAGTCGAGGGTCTTGACGGCTCCGGCAAGGGTACCCAGACGGCTCTGCTTTGCGCTTATCTCAAGTCGCAGGGCAGAAATGTGTATCCGACCGCCGAGCCCACCGAGTCGGTGACCGGCGGCATGATAAGAGATGTGCTCAGCGGCGCAAGGCAGCGCACCTCATCGGAGCTCGCCGCGCTCTTCCTCGCAGACCGCGTGGCGCACAACATGAACCCCGTCAACGGCATAGAAAAGACGCTCGAAGCGGGAATCGATGTCGTGTGCGACAGATATTATTATTCGTCCATCGCCTACCAGGCGGTGGGGGAGGACAGGCAGTGGGTCATCGATATGAACCTCAACTGCCCGGGCATACTCAAGCCGGATATCTGCATCTTCTTCGATGTCGACCCGGAGAGCTGCCACGAGAGAATAGAAAACGGGCGCGTGTATCTCGAAATTTTCGAGCGCGACCCGGAGCAGATAAACGCCATCCGCGAGCGGTATTACAGCGCGTTTGAACTG
>JBNMIN010000030.1:0-22583 GCA_050873305.1 Oscillospiraceae bacterium | reverse complement strand
TGGAGACGACAATGCCCCTGTCCGCTGCGTCGCAGGCGAGCTCGAATCCGTCGGAGAGTCCCGCCGGAGCGTCAAAAAATATATAGTCGTAGTCTTTGGTGAGCTTGTCCGCAAGCTCTCTCATGCTCTCTTCGGTGAACGAGTCGGACATGCGCATCGGCGCAGTTATAAGCATCGGACCGCCAGCGGCGAGCGCCGCCTGATTCGGCTCGCATCCGCCGTCGATAACATTGCCCCAGTCAAAGAGCACGTCTTTCTGGGTGCCGAAAATCAGATCGAGGCTGCGAAGTCCTATGTCCATGTCGAGCATGAGCACACGCTTGCCGGCGCCGCTCAGCGCGCGCGCAAGTCCGGCGGTCAGCGATGATTTGCCGACGCCGCCCTTGCCGGAGGCGATAACTATTTTTTCAGCCATTTGATCTAATCACCCCAGAAGAGTATTCTCGCTCTGCGGCGCGGCTGCCGTCTGCGAGCTGTTGAAGTAGTATTCGTATATCGGCTTTGCAATCTGCGCGAGCGAGGACGAGCCGTAGACGCCCTCGCAGATGAACGCCATGGATATCTCGGCGTTTTTGCTCGGCGCGAAGGTGATATAAAGACCGTTGTTGATAACCTGGCTGACGCCGTTTATCTTTCTGTTCTCTTCGGAAGTACCGGTCTTTGCGGCGGTCTGAACGTCGAGCCCCTTGAGTGCTGTTTTTATAATGTTATTATTGTTGACAACGTATTCCATACCCTCCGTCACGCAGTCGATGGCGTATTTCGATATGCCCGTCTCGAGCGCAACTTTCGGTGTCTTTTCAACGAGCGTCTCGGAATAGTCGGCGCTCTTGACCGATTTGATGAGATGCTGTTCGTATCTCGTGCCGCCGTTTGCTATCGTGGCGACATAGTTTGCAAGCTGGATGGGCGTGAAGCGCGTACCGCCTTCGCCGATGGACGAAAGAATCAGATAGCCGGGCAGCCATGTCTGACCGATGCTTTCGCGGTACTCGGGGCTGTCCTCAATGCCCTCCGCCTCGGTCAGCTCAACGCCTGTCTTGACGCCGAGTCCGAGCATGGAGCGGTATTCGTTGAGCCTGCTGACTCCGAGCTCCTCGCCGCAGGTGTAGAAATATATGTTGCACGAATCCTGGAGCGCGGTTCTGAGCGTCAGGTTTCGGTCTTTGTGGTTGATGTTGCAGTAGAATGTGTGGTCGAGGTATTTGAACTCCCTCGTGCAGCGGATGACCCTGTCGCGGTTTGTGAGCCCCTCTTCGATAGCCGCTATGGCGACAGAGGGCTTTGAGGTCGAGCCGATAGCGTAGGTGCTGCGCAGCGCCCTGTTCCAGAGCGGAGTGCGCTCGTCCTTGCTCAGTTCAGAATAATTCTCGCTGTAGGTGTTCAGATCATAGGTCGGGTAGCTGAGCATAGTCAGAATCTCGCCGGTGTTCGGGTCGTTGACAACGAGCGCGCCCGCGGCGGGAACTCCGTATTTGTTCTTCGACGATTTGGCGTAGTTTTCTGTCCACTTAGCGAATGTGTCCTGCGCGAGCTTCTGCATGTCGGCGTCTATGGTGAGCACTACCGTCGCGCCCTGAACCGGCTCTTTTGTCACAGTCTCGGAGACGTTTCCGTCCGCGTCGACCGTCACGACCTTTTCGCCGTCCGTGCCGCGAAGATACTCCTCCATCGAGTATTCGATTCCGCTCTTGCCGACTATGTCGTTCATGCCGTAGCCCTTGTCTTTGAGCTCGGCGTATTCCTCGGCGTTTATCTTGCCGACGGTGCCTATAATATGTGCGGCAAGGGTGCCGTCAACAATGTGTCTGTAGGGCACGACCTCAACGTCAACGCCCTTGAAAGTCGCGCTGTTCTCTTTGACTTTTGCGACGAGCACATCGCTGACATCCTCGGCGAATGTATAAGAATTGCTTACCCCGAAGCCGTTGAGGAGCATCTGATAGCGAACCGCCGCGATTTTCAGGCCGTCCTTGAGCGAATAGCTCGGGTCGATCTCAAACATCTCGACCATCGCGTCGTAGCAGTTCTGCGCCGTGGCGTATGAATTGAGATTGAGATAGTCCTTGCCTTTCATGACCTCGATCTCTTTTTCGCTGTCGGCTTTATATACAAGTCCGCCCGAAGCGTCAATGACTATCGGAAGGTCGTTCTCCCACTCGGTATTGTTTGCTTCGAAAAGCCTGATGAGCGAGATGATTATAGAATTCCTCTCGGCGTTCTCTTTCTTCGAGGGGAAATATGAATAGTTGAAAACTATGGAGTAGCCCTGGCGGTTCTCGACTATGGGCTTGCCGTTGCGGTCGACTATCTCGCCGCGCGCCGCATGAATGGTGACGGTAGTCTGCTTCGCTGTGTTGACTGCGCTCGCATATTCCTCGCCGTCAACGAGCTGAACCTTGACGAGCACGCCGACAAAGACAAGTATGAACGCGAGCAGTATGCAGGGCAGGGCAATGCGCCTTATCGCAAGTCTCTTTGAATCCATCGGGCTTTCTCCTTTCTCTTATCTTTTTACTTCGCTGGGCAGCAGCCTGCTGAAGCCTCTTGTTATCAAAAACCAGAGCGGCGTGAATATCACCGTGTAGAGCACGCTCGGCAGGCAGAATGTGAGCAGCAGCCTGCCTCCGTGGACTCCCTGCGCGGCGACGAACACTATCCAGTAGACGAATGTATGCACAAGCAGCGCCAGCGCGGAGAAAATCAGCGCGGTGACGATGTTGTTTCTTATCATGTTGTTGACGAGCATTCCGCACACGAGGCCGACTACGGTCAGCAAAATGGCGTTTATGCCCTGGGTGCCGCCGGTCACATCGAGCACTACGCCCGCGAGCAGACCAAGGAGCATGCCCGCAGTCTCGCGCTCAAACATCGCGATGCAGACCACCATGACCGTCACTGCGAGCTGATGCGCGCCGAACGGCTCGGGCAGAAGTCCCGGCGTGTTCTGGATAACGGCGCAGAATACCAGCAGCACTGCGAAGATAACGCGGCGGATTATAAGTCTTTTCTTTTCGGCTGTGAGACCCATAGACAAGTCCCTTTCGATAGATTTGTTACTCTGTGACGCTCGAACCCTGACCCTCGAACTCGGTGATTATAAAAACATCCGTTATAGAAGCTATGTCCGCGCCGGGCTTGATTATCGCGGTCGCGGAGATGTCCGTGTCGGAGTCCTCGACCTTTGTGACCGTGCCTATAATTAAGTCGCGCGGATAGATGCCGCCGACGCCCGAGGTGCAGACGACTCCGCCGGGGGAGACCGCCGTTGAGCTCGAAAGACCCGGCATGGTGCAGAGTCCGTCCTTGGCGTATGCCGCGGTCGTTGTGACAAAGCCGAGGTCGCGCGTGCGAATTTCATATGCGCTGGTGTTGACGCTCGGATTGAGTATCGTCTTTATCGTGCACTGCGTGAGGGTCACGGAGGTGACGACGCCGACGAGATATTTGCCGTAGATAACGGGGTCGTTGACGGCGATTCCGTCGTTGCTTCCGCGATTCAAGACAAAAGCGGAGAGCGGGTTTGCCGCGTCTCTGCCGACCACCGACGCCTCGCAGAATTTGTAGTCCTTGTGGCTCTCTTTGAGCTCGAGGAACTCTTTGTAGAGCGCGTTCTGGCTCTTCATCTGCTCGTAGTCAACAAGCTGGCTCTGAAGATCCTCGATTTCCTTGTTCAGCTCATCTACCTGCTTCGAGAGCGTGGCGGAGGACTTGAAGTTTATCGAGAAAGCCGAAAACTTCTGCGCCAAAAACGACGACGCGCGCTGAAGCGGCGAAAACACAGTGCTTATCACGGAATTTGCGGGCGAAGAGCCCGAATGCATCGCCGCTGCCGCCGCAACGCCGATAATCAGCACGACGAGCACGCCGACAAATATTTTGAATGTTCTGGATTTGTAAAACTTCAATTGAGTCGCTCCTTTGCTTGGAAGAAGTAAGTCTATACAACGCAAAAAATCCCGCGGGTTTGCAAAAAGTATGCAGAAAGGCAGAAAAACCGTTGTGCCGCATAGTTTTTGTAAGCCTGCGAGAACGCGGGCCGTCTGCGGAAAGCAGAGCGACCCGCGAAAAGGCGTTTATTTATCGAGCGGATGCTCGAGGCAGATGCCTGTTCCGTCAACGACGCAGTCGAGCGGACTCTCCGCGACGAGAACGGGGATGCGGGTCTCGGCGGCAATGAGCTTGTCGAGACCTCTGAGCAGAGCGCCGCCGCCGGTGAGCATGATGCCGTGGTCGATAATGTCCGCAGCGAGCTCGGGGGGAGTCTTCTCAAGGGTAGCCTTGATGACATCGAGGATCTGATTGACGGAGTCGGACAGAGCCTCTCTGATCTCCTCTGCGGAGATCTCGATGTTCTTCGGCAGACCGTCCATGAGGTTGCGGCCCTTGATGTTCATCGCGCCTTCGCCCTCGTAGGGATAGGCGGAGCCGATCTTTATCTTGATATCCTCAGCGGTTCTCTCGCCGATGAGCAGGTTGTATTTCTTCTTGATGTAGTTGATGATGGATTCATCAAAATTGTCGCCCGCGACTCTTGCGGAGTTCGAGGTAACAACGTCGCCCAGGGAGATAACGGCAACTTCGCTCGTGCCGCCGCCGATGTCGACGACCATGCTTCCGGTGGGCTCGGAGACGGGGAGACCCGCGCCGATAGCGGCAGCCATGGGCTCCTCGATGAGGCTGACATATTTTGCGCCTGCGCTTCTCGCGGCGTCGTTGACAGCGTTTCTCTCAACGCCGGTAACGCCCGAGGGGATGCAGATCATAACGCGGACTCTCGCGAGCGGGGAGTTCTTCGTGACCTTCTTTATGAAAGCCTTGAGCATATCCGCGGTGATGTCGAAGTCGGCGATAACGCCGTCCTTGAGGGGACGGACTGCGGTTATGGAGCCGGGAGTTCTGCCGATCATCTCCTTGGCTTCTGTGCCGACGGCAACGACTCTGGGCGGATTGTACTTCTGATCGACCGCAACGACGGAGGGCTCTCTTATAACGATGCCCTTGCCTTTTACGAACACGAGGGTATTCGCGGTACCCAAATCGATACCGATATCAAGTGAAAATAACATACTGTTCTCCTTTCAACAGTCAGAATACTTTTTATCGTCTGTTATCTGAACGAAATAGAATTGACAATTGATTCAAAATCTCCGGTGTTTGCGCCGGCTTTTGAAGTTTTGTAGGTGCAGGCATAGGTCACGCCGTTTTTCTCGAACAGGGCGGAGACTATGAACGCTTCTTTGCCGTTCGCGGAGACCTTTATCTCCGTAAACTTTGCGTCCTCGCCGCAGAGGGTCTTCGTCTCGTCGTTGACCTCGGGGTTGAAGCCCTGCGCCTTGAGCGAGGTGATGACCTCGCCGATATCGGCGGACTTGTCATCGACGCTCTTTTCGGTGTCATAAATTATGTCGATGGTCTCGTCGCCTTTTGTGAGGGTTATCGCGGAGCCGACTGCCGACATATCGTATCCGGAGGGCTGGGTGAATGTGAAATATCTGCAATAGGCGTTCTTGCCGGAGACGAGAAGATAATCGAGCGCGATGGCGTTTGTTGCCTGCTCGCCGTTTTCGTCCTTCTTTGCATTGCCCTTTTCGTCTGTGTCGACAATGACAATATTGCCTGCCTCGTCATAGACGGGCTTGCCGTTTTCGTCGGTCACGAGCACGCGGTCGTTGCCGCCGCTGTCCTTGACTTTGAGTCCCTTTGCTTTTGAGCAGCCGGTGAAAAGACAAACCGCCGCGAGCATACAGATGAGCAGAGCCGAGATGATTTTCTTCATTCTTTAAGACCTTCCCTTCGTCCTTATCGTCCGAAAATTATTGCCTGTTTCAGTATAACACAGGGTATTGCACTTTTTCAAGTGCGGAATCGAAGATATGATTGACACAAAAAGGCGGTTTGAACCGTTTATCAGCCGTTGAGAGCCGCAAAATTCTCCTTGTTGCTCTTGTAGAGGTTCTTAAAGACTGCGAAGTTCTTGTCATATATGGGCTTGAGCGAGGGGTTCGGGATAAACGTCTTCTTCGCCGGGACGAGCTTCTTCGCCTCTTCGATGCTGCCGATCATGCCCAGACCGACCGCGGAGATGACCGCCGCGCCGACTGCGCCGACGTTCTGCGGGCTTGCAACGACCTCGACCGTTCTGCCCGTGCAGTCCGCGAGTATCTGGCAGGTGACGTCGGAGAGAGCGCCGCCGCCGACAAAGCGGAGAACATCGGAGGTCTTGGTCTTTTTGTCCTCGGTCTCAAGGAACCAGCGCAGGTGCATGCAGGTGCCCTCAACAACGGCGCGGATGAGCTCGGTCTTGCCGGTCTCAAGGCTGATGTTGAAGAACATTCCGCGGGCGTTCGGATCCTCGAACGGGCAGCGGTTGCCGTGCAGCCACGGGGTGAAGATAACTCCGCCGCAGCCTGCGGGGGTCTTGTTTATAACATGCGACATGTAGTCGTAAAGGCTCGTGAATATGGACTCCTTCGAGGAGGCGACGTCGGTCTTCTCGAGGAATATGTCAATTTCATCGAGGGCAAGGTGATCCTTGACCCACTCGAGGCACTTGCCGGCGGTCTCAAGCTCCGCGAAGTAGTTGAGCTTGCCGTTCTGCGCGCCGACTATCGCGGCGATCATCGCGCTCGTGTCGACTATATTCTTGTCAACAACGGTCGTGACCCAGCCGGATGTGCCGCAGTAAATATGAGTATCGCCGAGGGCGACTGCGCCTGCGCCGACGCCGATGAGCGAAGCGTCTCCGCCGCCGCCGAATACGGGCGTGCCCTCGCACAGTCCGAGATCGTCCGCAGCCTTTTCGGTAAGACCGCCGACGAGAGCGGTGGAGTCGATTATCTCAGCCATATGCTCGGGCTTGACATTGAACATCTTGAGCATCTCGGGGCTCCAGCCCTCCTTGCCCTTGCGGACATCGTAGAGCAGTGTGCCGAAAGCCGAGTCGCGCGTCATGACGAACTTGTCGGTCATGCGGCAGATTATGTATTCTTTGACGTCGAGCCACTTATAGGTTCTCGCGAAGTTCTCGGGCTCGTTCTCCTCGACCCATTTATATTTGTATACGGGATCCTTGACGCTCGCGGACACGGCGCCGGTTATCTGCAGAGACTTGAGAAGCTTAGGGATATAAGCTCCCGCAATCTGCGGACCGTAAGCCATGAGCTCCTTTATCTGCTTCTTTGCGCGCTGATCCATGTAGCTCATCGCCTTGCGCACGGGCTGACCGTCCTTGTCGACGAGCACGAGACCCTGCATCTGGGAGCAGAAGGATATACCGGCTATCTCCGAAGTGCTCACACTCGTAGAGTTCATGAGCCTCTTCGTGGTGTTGCATATCGCGCTCCACCACTCGTCGGGATCCTGCTCCGCGCCGCCGTCCGGATAAACGGTCAGCGAATAGCCTTCCATCTCCGCAGCGATCAGCTTTATTTCATCTTCAACCTCAAACAGACAGGTTTTGACGCCCGTCGTGCCGATGTCGTATGATAAGACGTATGTTCTGTCGCTCATTACAAATTTTCTCCCTTCGCGGCTTTTCATAAACAAAGCCCCAATCTATCCATTCAATTATATAGCAAAAAATTGATGATTACAATGTAATAGCAAAAAAAATTTAAAAAACCGCGAAGCGGCACCCGCCGCAGAAAATATTTATCCGCGCCCCCAAAGAAAAGAAAAACTTTCCGAAACCGGCAAAAAACTGTCGATAAAAGCAGCGCGGGCAGACCAAAAACCGCCGCAGCCGGGAGCGCACCCGCCGGGCAGCGGAGAAAAATAAAAAAATTTTGAAATAACAGTTGATTTTTGCCCCGCATTGTGCTAATATACTATGGCAATCAGATGCGCTGCTAGCTCAGTCGGATAGAGTGTTTGGCTACGAACCAAAAGGTCAGGGGTTCGAATCCCTTGCAGCGCGCCAAGAACAGAAGCAATACCGCAGGTGTTGCTTCTGTTCTTTTTCTATTTTCAAGGGATTCGAACCCTGAGAGGGTGAGCGGCGTTGAGAAAACAGTCCGGTGGACTGTTTTTAGCCGCGAAGTGTGAGGCGGGTACTGCTGCGCAGCAGCGGTCGCCGAGCACGCAAGGCGGCGCAGCCGACTGTATCCCTTGCAGCGCGCCAAGTTAAAAGCCTTGATAACTCTAAGCTTTTGGAGTTTGAAGGGCTTTTTTAGGGGGTTTCGGTAGCATTTCTAACACTTTTTCTAACATTTATGCAGCGTACAATTCAGCAGCTATAAAAAATTCCGCCCGGTTTCCCGGACGGAACTTTTTATTTTTATCTTATTTATACAGCGGGCCGTAGGCGGCGCAGGCTCTGTAGTCTGCACTCTCGAGGTCCTTCGTGCCGAACGCAGACCATGCGTGCGGACGGTAAATGTCCTCGTCGGCGACGTTGTGCATCGCAACGGGGATTCTGAGCATGCTCGCGAGCGTGATGAGGTCTTTGCCGATGTGGCCGTAGCTGATAGCGCCGTGGTTTGCGCCCCAGTTTGCCATGACGGAGTAGACATCCTTGAACGCGCCCTTGCCGGTGAGTCTCGGCGCGAACCAGGTGGTCGGCCAGGTCGGGTCGGTGCGCATGTCGAGCTTGTTGTGAATCTCATCGGGCAGGGTGGCGGTGTAGCCCTCGGCTATCTGAAGCACCGGGCCGAGACCCTTGATGATGTTGACTCTTATCATTGTCATGGGCATGACAGCCTGAGTCTTGAAGTGCGAGGAGTATCCGCCGCCTCTGAAATATCCGAGGTCTGCGGGGCACCAGTCGGTGGCCTTGAGCATCGCATCGATATCCTCGTCGGTGACGTTCCACCACTCCTTCATGACTGCGTTGCCGTCCTTGTCCTTGCAGACGCCGGTGGCGTCAAGCGCGGCGGCGCCGGAGTTGATGAGGTGGATGAAGCCGTCCTTTGCAACGCCCTCGGGGCGCATGCCGCAGACTCTTTCAACAGCGTCGGGGCTCCAGTATGTACGAACATCGGCGAACAGGCTCGCTCTGCCGGTGACGAGTTTGCCCAGGAGCATCGACAGACCGTTGAGACCGTCGTTCTCGGTGGCGAAAGTGAGCGGCTCTTTCTTGCCGTTCCAGTCGAAGGTGGTGTTGAGCATAGCCTCGGTGAAGTCGCCGTTGGGCATGAAATCGGTCCACTGGCGCTGACCTTGGAAGCCGCCGAGAATGGCGTTGCGGCCGAGAGCCTCTTCGTGCCAGCCGTCCTTCGGGCCGGAGTGTTCAGCCTCTGCGCCGACGGGGCGGACATCGTTGAGCTTATCGTTGCCGAGCATGATGTCGCGGCAGATAAGGGTCATCTTGACGACGAACTCCCACTCCTTCTCCTTCTGCTCGGGGGTGTGTCTGATATTTTCGGGGTTCTTGTCGAAGCCCTCGGGGCAGTTCGCTTTGACCCACTTGAGCGCGCGCTCATATTCCTCGTGGTCATAGATGCCGAGCTCGACGCGGCGGGTAACTTCGACCATGTCGACCCACTCGGCGCGGATGCCGAGATACTCCTGCCAGAAATCGGCGTCGCAGAACGAGCCTGCGATACCCATTGCGACAGCGCCTATGCCGACATAGGACTTGCCTCTGAGCTGGCCGACAGCCGCGGCGCAGCGTGCGAAGCGGAGAATCTTCTCAGCAACGTCATCGGGAATTGAATTGTCGGTGACATCCTGAACATCCTTGCCGTAAATCGAGAATGCGGGCAGACCTCTCTGCGCATGAGCCGCCATGACCGCCGCGAGATAGACCGCGCCGGGGCGCTCGGTGCCGTTGAAGCCCCAGACTGCCTTGACGGTCAGGGGATCGAGATCCATCGTCTCGCTGCCGTAGCACCAGCAGGGGGTGACGGAGAGGGTCGCGCAGACATTCTGAGTCGAGAAGAAGTCGGCGCACTTTGCCGCCTCTGCCGCTCCGCCTATCGTGCAGGGGGAGATGATGCACTCAAAGGGAGTGCCGTCCGAATAGAACACATTTTCTTCGATGAGCTTCTTGGCGGCGAGCGCCATGTTCATCGTCTTTTCCTCAAGACTCTCTCTGACTCCGCCCCAGCGGCCGTCAATGATGGGTCTGATTCCAAGCTTTGCTTTTGCCATTTTTCAGTCATCCTTTCGATGTTGTGCTGCCACTACCGGGCGCAACACTTATTTAAGTATTTTCAAAAAGCTCTCATATGCGCCCGCCCATTTGTCGGTGTCGCACGGAGCATATTCGCGTAATGCTTCGCTGCGCGAGATTATCTCCCTCGCCTTTTTGATATCCGGAATGTCGCCGGAGCTCAGGAGCTGAACGGCGATGTTGCCGAGCACGGTCGCCTCTATCGGGCCCGCCTTCACGGGGACGTTGCAGGCGTTCGCGGTCATCTGGCAGAGCAGGGTGTCTTTCGTGCCGCCGCCGATGACATGTATATCGGGATAGTCCCTGCCGGTGCATTCTTTTATCATCGAGAACGTGCTGCGGTATTTCATCGCAAGGCTCTCGTAGATGCAGCGCATTATCTCGCCGACTGTCTGCGGGACATACTGACCCGTTTTGCGGCAGAATTCGCGCACCCGTCCGGGTATATCTCCGGGCGGCGTGAACTCGGGAGAGTCGGGGTCGATGAAGCACTTGAACGGCTCCGCCGAGAGCGCCATGCGCTCGAGATCGGCGTAGCTGTAGTCTTCGCCCTCGCGCTTCCACTGCCTGCGGCTCTCCTGAATGAGCCACAGTCCGATTATATTCTTGAGCAGCCCGGTCATGCCACCGTAGCCGCCCTCGTTGGTGATGTTTATCGAGAGCGAGGTATTATTAACAATAGGCTCGGGTATTTCCGTGCCGAAGAGCGACCATGTGCCGCTGCTCAAAAACGCGAAGCTGTCAAGCTGAGAGGGGACAGCGGTTATCGCCGACTGCGTGTCGTGTCCGCATACGCTGACAACTTTAACGGGGTCGAGCCCCAGCTCTTCGCATATCTCCGCGCTGAGCATTCCGTTCTCGGTGCCCGACGGCACAATGGGCGTGAGGATTCCCGACGGGATGCCGAGGCGGTCGAGAATGTCGTATGCCCAGTCCTTTGTCTTTATGTCAACCATCTGCGAGGTGGTCGCTATTGAATATTCGGTCTGCTTTCTGCCCGTGAGCATATATGCGAATAAATCGGGCATGAACAGCAGCTTATCCGCCCTGTCGAGAATATGCGGACGGTATTTTTTGAGCGCGCAGAGCTGGAAGAGCGTGTTGAGCTCCATGAACTGAATACCCGTGCGGGAGTAGAGCTCCTCGCGGGGAACTGTCTTAAACACTTCTTCAATCATTCCCGCCGTGCGTGCGTCGCGGTAGTGAATGGGGTTTTCGAGCAGGCAGCCGAACTCGTCGAGCAGCCCGAAGTCAACGCCCCAGGTGTCGATGCCGATGCTGTCGAATCCGCCGGCGAGCTTCGCCTTTGTCAGCCCCTGCTTTATCTCGAAAAACAGGCGCAGAACATCCCAGTAGAGCGTGCTGTTCACGCTCACGGGGTCGTTCGAGAAGCGGTGGACTTCTTCGAGGCGGATGTTCTCCCCGTCAAAATGTCCGATTATCGCGCGTCCGCTCGACGCGCCGAAGTCGAACGCTAAAACTCTCTTTTCCATTTTTGCAGAGTCCTCCGAGTTATTTTACAACGCCCTTTTTGAGGATGATGTTTGCGTATACGGCGGTCTCGCCCGTCGCTATGACGGCGTATGCCTTTCTCGCTCTGTCGTAGAAAGCGAAGCGCTCCATGAGCTCAAAGTTCTTGTCGCCCTCGTTCGCTTTGACTATCTCTTCGTATTTGTCCCAGACTGCCGGGCGGTCTCCGTCGCCGTTGTTGTCCATGAGCGCAACGGGAGCGTCAACATAGGTGTCGAGGGGCATGAGCTTCAGAACCGCGTCGAGAACCTCGGGCACTCCGTGACCGTCGAGGCGAACAAGGCGCTGAGCTATGCTCGCTGCGGGGAAGTTGCCGTCGCCGATAACTATCTCGTCGCTGTGTCCCATCTCCATGAGGATCTTGAGAAGCTCGGGGGAGATGATAGGTGAAATATTTTTAAGCATTTTTATATCCGTCCTTTCGGAAAAATCAGTCAATTGAATACATGCTGTAGAGCTCGCTGTATACGCCGCCCTTTGCCATGAGCTCGCGGTGGCTGCCCTGCTCGGCGATGCCGTCTTCTGTCAGCACGACTATTTCCGCCGCGTTTCTTATCGTCGTGAGCCTGTGGGCGATGGTTATGACCGTGCGCCCCTTTGCAAGCTCCTCGAGCGACTGCTGAACAAGGCGTTCACTCTCGTTGTCGAGCGCGCTCGTCGCCTCGTCGAGAATGACTATCGGCGGGTTCTTCAAAAACAGGCGCGCGATTGAAATGCGCTGCTTCTGACCGCCGGAGAGCTTGACTCCGCGCTCGCCGACGTATGTGTCGTAGCCCTCGGGCAGCTCTTCTATAAATTCATGCGCCCCGGCTCGCTTCGCCGCGGCTATTATATCTTTATCTTCTGCTCCCGGGCATCCGTAGGCTATATTGTCCCTGACCGTGCCGGAGAACATATAGACATCCTGCTGAACCGTGCCTATATTCGAGCGCAGCGACGCTAAAGTTATGTCGCGTATATCTTTTCCGTCGAGCAGTATGCTGCCCGAATCCACATCGTAGAAGCGGGGGATAAGATTGCAAAGCGTAGTCTTGCCGCCGCCGGACGGACCGACGAGGGCGACATTCTCGCCCGGAGCTATATGCAGGGAAAAGTCAGAAAGAATCTTCTTGTCCGTGCCCTTGTATGAAAATGTAACATTTTTGAATTCGATATCGCCCTTGACGCCGCTTATGGGCTTTGCGTCCGGGCTGTCTTTTATGTCGCTGACTTCGTCCATTATTTCCGTGAAGCGCTCAATGCCCGTCATGCCTCGGTTGAACTGCTCGCTGAATTCGACCATTGTGCGTATCGCCGCAAGCAGGGTGCTGACCATGAGCAGGCTCGCCGAAAAGTCGCCGACGGTAGTTTTGCCCTTCATCATGAACACTGCGCCCACGCCGACTATTGCTATATACATCAGTCCGTCGCAGAGTCTTACCGTGCAGTGGAAGCTCGCCATGTATCTGTAGCCGTTTTTCTTCGATTTGAAGAAGCGGCGCGAGCCCTCATTGAATTTTTCGCGCTCAATGTCCTCGTTCGCAAAGCTCTTGACAACTCTTATGCCGAGCAGCGAATCCTCCGTCCGCGCGTTTATCTCGCCGATTTCCCGTCTCTGCTGCTTGAACGCGGCGCGCATCTTGCGGCGGCTGTGCGAAGTCAAAAGCATCATAAGAGGCATGAGTGAAAAGACGATTATTGCAAGCCATATGTTCATCGACGCGAACATGATGAATCCCGCGACTATTTTTATCACGGTCATCAGGACATTTTCCGGCCCGTGGTGGGCGAGCTCGGTTATGTCGAACAGGTCATTGGTTATTCTCGACATGAGCTGACCTATCTTTGTGTCGTCATAGAATGAATATGACATATCCTGCAAATGCGAGAACAGGTCGTTTCGCATGTCCGTTTCAATTCTCGCGCCCATTATGTGACCGCCCGACGCCGTGTAGTAGCTCGCGGCGGTGTCGATTATTCTAAGCAGGATATAGAAGCCGACTATTTTTATTATCAGCTCCGCCGTCAGGTCGTGGATATCATGCGCCGCGCGGTCGGTTATCTGCCGCACTATCAGCGGCAGGGCAATTTCGCATACGGTGGTCAGCGCGGAGCAGAACATATCGAGGGCGAACAGCCCCGAATATTTTTTATAGTAAGGCAGGAACCTTTTGAGCATCCTTCGGTTGCGGCTGGAGTAGTCCCCGGACAAACAAACACCCCTAATCAAGCAGTTATATATCAAAATTATACAACATTTATTTCCCTTTGAAAAGGGTCGGGGGAGAGAAAATATATTTTCTTGCCTGTGACAGTTTTTCTCCTTGAAAAAAGACGAGCGTTTTTGTATACTATGATATATAAAAACGCATATAAATTCATTTTTTTGAAAGGGAGGTCTCTCTATGCGTATTCTCATATGCGACGATGAACCCGCGATTGTCAGGCAGATATCCGAAATAATCGCGGATGCTTATCCCGATATTGAGCTCGTCGGCGTACACAGCTCCGCCGAGCTGTCCGAAAAGCTTGCTCCCGAGGATGCAGACAGAAAATTTGACCTCGCCTTTCTTGATATTGCCGTCAGGGATGAGAGCGGCGTGGATATCGCCGAGTTTGTCGGCGCGCTGTGCCCGGGAGTCAAGATAGTCTTTGTCTCCGGGAATCAGGATCTTGTTTCAAAAGCGTTTGTGGCGGTTGACGACTGCGGATATATCTATAAGCCCGTCGACCCGAAGCTGCTTCTCGGCTATATCGAGCGCGAACGCGCCGGAGCGCACAAGAGACAGAGCCGCGAATGTTTTGAATATACCCGCCGCGGCAGCAGCCGGAAAATAGGGAGCGACAGCATACTTTTCATCGTCAGCGAGCGCAACTATATGGATATACATACTGTTGACGGGGACAGCGTCACAGTGCCGGGCAAGCTCGACGAGGCGGAGCAGCAGCTCAGATCCGGCTTTGTCCGCTGCCACAAGAGCTATCTTGTCAATCTCAAGTATATTGCAAAATATACTGCGACGCAGTTTGTTATGATGAACGGAGAGATAATCCCGATAAGCCGCTCCAAGAAAAAGGAGGCGGCGGACAAATATGTGCTTTTCAAGGGAGCTTTGGTCAAATGACATTTTTTGATATATTCTGGTATGTGTTCAATTTTCTTTCGATAGCGCTCGTGGTGGTCTTTCTGTGCATGAACCTCACCCCGCGCTTCAACCGCTATGCGGTATTCTTTCTGACGCTCATTCCGTTTTCGGCAATAGCGCTCGCCCAGCACTATTTCTACGACGTGCCGTCGGTGTTTTTTAAGATTCCGGCTTTTGCATATTATTTCATTTCGGCAATAGCATATTTCAAAGATAAGCTCAGAACCCGGCTTTTCGTCTCGATAGTTCTGATGTCGTTTACATATCTCGTCTCGGCTCTGCTCATAACCGGCGGCATTGCCTGCGGGCTCAATCCCTATGACGACATAATGACCTATATAGTCTCCCTGCCGAACACGGTGGGGCTGATAGTACTCTTCGGCGGGTTCACTTATCTGAGAATGAAGAAGCACAAGAATATGATCCTGCCGAGCGGGCAGATGGCGACGTTTATCTTCTTTCCGCTGAGTCAGGTCATAGTCATGGCGGCGGCGATGATGATAATTTCATATTACGGCTGGTTCAGGGACAAGAACACGGGGCTGCCGTTTCTTGAGGATCCGACCCGCGGGCCGATGATAATGCTCTGCGTCGCGGCGGTTCTGTGCATAATTTCAGACGCCGTTTTGCTCTATATCATGGTGCGCTCGTCGCAGAACGAGAAGCTGCGCGAGGAGCTGAGAATAAAGGATTACCAGAACGCGCTGAATCTCGAATATTACAAAAATGTCGAAAACAGCAGCAACGAAGTAAGAAAGATACGCCACGACCTCGCGAATATAATCCAGACGGCATATGAAGTTGTACATGGCGGAAACGAAGTCGACCGCGAATCCGCCGAGCGTATGCTCGATCAGCTCAGGACAGAAGTCGCGGATGTGAAGATAGAGAAATTCTGCCTCAACACGCTTGTCAACGCCATTGCGTCGAACAAGGCGAACGAATGCCGAAAGAATGATATTGCCTATGATTTCGACCTCGATGTGCCGAAGTTTATAAATATGGAAGAGGTCGATATCTGCAAGGCTTTTGTCAATATATTTGACAATGCGATAAACGCCGCGAAGGCTCTCGGCGAGAACAAATATATAAAAATAAAGAGCTTTGTTGACAAGAATGACGGAATGCTGTATATCAGCAGCGAGAACGCCGTCGCGCCCGACTACGAAGAAAAGAAAAAGAAACGCGCGGGCGACCACGGCTACGGGCTGAAAATACTCGAGGACACCGCTGAAAAATACGGCGGACATGCGGCGGCGAGCGAAAACGGCGGAACATTCACCTGCGTTTTCGCGGCGAAAGCATGATGACAAATATATAAAAACAGCCGCAGCGAAGTTTCCGCTGCGGCTGTTTAATATGTCCTTACTCTTCGTTTTTCAGACGGTTCTTCCACTCGTCTCTGTCTATAGAAAAGACGATATGCGGCATATCCACGCCGCGGTAGTGTTTGACGAAACGCTCTTTTTCCGTCATGCCCGTCCGCTTTGCGACATTCTGCGAGGGTATATTGCTGTCGCGTATGATCGAAAAAACTTCGTTCGCGCCGAGGGTGTCAAACGCATATTCGCGGCAAGCCCGCGCCGCCTCCGCCGCATAGCCGTTGTGCCAGCAGTCGCGGCGGAATAAATAGCCGATCTCGAGCACGCGCCTGCCGGGGATGTCCTGCATCGTCAGCCCGCATTGACCGACGAATCTGCCGCCGTCTTTTAGCTCGACTGCATATAGCCCGACGCCCTCTTCGCGGTAGCGGCGCAGCTGATTGTCGAGCCATGCCTGCACTTCGCTGTCCGAAAAAGCGCCCTCGTAGGCGTACATTGTTTTTTCGTCCTGCAATATTCCGCACAGGTTGAAATAATCATTTTGATTGAATTTTCTCAGCACGAGCCTGTCGGTCTGAGCAAAAATTTCTTTATTCATCTGCATTTTTCATGTTCCTGCGGACATGCTCTTTTATCGCCGAAAACGATTCGTCGCTGATATCGTGCTCCATCTTGCACGCATCCTCCGCGGCGGTCTTTTCGTCAACGCCGAGACGGACGAGGAACTTCGAGAGCAGGGTGTGGCGCTCATATATTTTCTTTGCTACATCGAGCCCCGATTCGGTGAGGGTCAGATACCCGTCCTTGTCCATGAGAAGATAGCCGCCCTGTTTGAGAAGTCCGACGGCGCGGCTGACGCTCGGCTTTGAAAAGCCCATATATTCGGCGACATCGAGCGAGCGCACGACGCCGTTTTTTGAAAGCACATAGACAGTTTCGAGATACATTTCGCCCGATTCCTGAAGATGCATATCTGTTCCTCCCTTTTAGGTGTGTATATTGTTATATATTAAAGGTATGATATCACTTCACTCGGGAAAAATCAAGGGCGGGAGGATATGTATGAAATGTCCAAAGCAGGCGGTTAGCATAAGCTAATCATTTGTGGATGTCGCCGAAATTGCGTTTTACGGCAAAAAATTGAAAAAACTCTATTGACAGGGAACAACTATAGGAGTACCATATATCACGGTTAGCGGGTGCTAATCAATTTTAAAGCCCCAAGGTTAGCGTATGCTAATCCCGGAAATACAAAAGAGAAAGAGGGACTCAATATGATGCCTTTGATGTTCGCACAGGTCGGCGAAGAGAATATCATCAAGAAGATAGGCGGCAGCCCGGAAGTAAAACAGCATCTCGAAAATCTCGGATTTGTCGTCGGCGGCACCGTAAAGGTAGTCAACGCCCTGGGCGGAAATGTTATAGTCAACGTCAAGGAGTCGCGCGTTGCCATCAGCGAAGAGATGGCGAAGAAAATCATGATATGACGGCGCTGCGGCGCAGTACATATACCAAGAGAAAAAGCACAAAAGGAGGATATAAGCAATGAAAACTCTCAGGCAGGCTAAGATCGGCGAAACGGTCAAGGTAGTCAAGCTCCACGGAGAGGGCGCAACAAAGCGCCGCATCATGGACATGGGACTGACCAAGGGCGTGGAGGTCTATATCCGTAAGGTCGCGCCTCTCGGCGATCCGGTCGAGGTCACGGTGCGCGGCTATGAGCTCTCGCTCAGAAAGGCCGACGCGGACATGATCGAGGTCGAATAAGACCCCGCGCAGAAAAGCTGATATAATTTCAAGAAAGAGAGGCTATCAAAATGGATTTACGCATTGCTCTTGCGGGTAACCCCAACAGCGGTAAAACCACATTGTTCAACGCTCTCACCGGCTCGAACCAGTTCGTCGGTAACTGGCCGGGCGTTACGGTTGAGAAAAAAGAAGGAAAACTCAAAAAGCATGACGGCGTTATCATCACCGACCTTCCCGGTATCTACTCGCTCTCGCCCTACACCCTCGAGGAAGTCGTCGCGAGAAACTATCTTATCGATGAGCGCCCCGATGCTATACTTAACATAATCGACGGTACGAACCTCGAAAGAAACCTCTATCTCACCACCCAGCTGACCGAGCTCGGTATCCCCGTTGTTATCGCCATCAACATGATGGACGTCGTCAAGAAGAACGGCGACAAGATAAACGTCGATGAGCTCTCCCGCCAGCTCGGCTGCAAGATAGTCGAGATTTCCGCCCTTAAAGGTGACGGAGTTATGGACGCTGCCGAGGCTGCAATCGAGGCTGCAAAGAGCACCAAGACCGTTCCGATGCACACCTTTGAAGGCTCTGTCGAGCACGCTATCGCACACATCGAAGAAGCTGCCGTTCACGGCCTGCCCGAGGAGCAGCAGAGATGGTACGCTATCAAAATCTTTGAGCGCGACGACAAGGTTCTCGCAAAGCTCAACCTCGACAAGGCGACCCTTGAGCACATCGAGGGCGACATTCAGGCAGTTGAGAAAGAGATGGATGACGACGCAGAGTCCATCATCACGAATGAGAGATATATCTATATCGCATCTATAATCAAAGCCTGCTACAAAAAGAAGAACGTCGGTCAGCTCTCGACCTCCGACAAGATCGATAAGGTCGTCACAAACCGCTGGCTCGGACTTCCGATATTCGCAGTTATCATGTTCCTCGTCTACTACATCTCCATGGTCACTGTCGGCTCGTTCGCGACCGACTGGATGAACGACGGAGTGTTCGGCGACGGCTGGCACCTGCTCGGCATCGGCTCGAAGGCTTATTCGACCGACGCTGATGACTACACCGCAGCTACCGAGGCTGTCAGCGCATTCACCGGCATTGACTTCGGCGCAGAAGATTTCGACGCCGACAAGGCTCTCGCCGAGATGAAGGCCTATCAGCCCACAGCTGACACCGCAACGGTTGATGTTGAGGATGAAGAGACCCTCGCTGTCAACGCCATGACCGCTTATTATTCGGCAATCCCCGCAAACCTCTCCAAGGCTGACAAAGAAGCAACGGTAGGCATGACCTATGTTGACGCTGTCAAGTATCTTGAAGAGAAGGGCTTCGATGAGCCCGATCCCGCCGCTTATGGCGTGTGGGTGCCCGGAATCCCGGTTCTCGTCGGCAATGGACTTGAAAAGGTCGGCGCGGCCGACTGGCTCAGCGGACTTATCAACGACGGTATCATCGCCGGCGTCGGCGCTGTCCTCGGATTCGTTCCCCAGATGCTCGTCCTGTTCCTGCTCCTCGCATTCCTTGAGGCGTGCGGCTACATGGCTCGTATCGCATTCGTCCTTGACCGTATATTCCGCAAGTTCGGTCTTTCCGGCAAATCCTTCATCCCGATGCTTATCGGCACCGGCTGCGGCGTTCCCGGAATCATGGCTTCGCGTACCATTGAAAATGAGCGCGACCGCCGTATGACCATAATGACAACAACATTCATCCCCTGCGGCGCTAAGGTACCGTTCATCGCCATGATCGCAGGCGCGCTCTTCGGCGGCTCCGCTCTGGTATCGACTTCCGCTTACTTCATCGGCATGGCGGCTATCATCTGCTCGGGCATCATGCTCAAGAAGACCAAGATGTTCTCCGGCGATCCCGCTCCGTTCGTTATGGAGCTTCCCGCCTATCACTGGCCGACCCTCAAGAACGTCCTCCGCTCCATGTGGGAGCGCGGCTGGTCCTTCATCAAGAAGGCAGGTACAATCATCCTTCTTTCAACTATCGTTGTCTGGTTCACCTCTTACTTCGGCTTCGTAGACGGCCACTTCGGAATGCTTGCAGAGGATCAGCTTGATCAGTCCCTGCTCGCAAAGGTCGGCTCGGCTATCGCCTGGATCTTCATCCCGCTCGGCTGGGGCAACTGGCAGGCAACCGTCGCTTCGATCACCGGACTTGTCGCAAAGGAGAACATCGTCGGTACGATGGGCATCCTCTACGGCGCAGAGGGCAACGTTTATGCAACCCTTGCAAAGGCGTTCACCGGCATAACCGCTTATTCGTTCCTCGTCTTCAACCTCCTGTGCGCTCCCTGCTTCGCAGCTATCGGCGCTATCAAGCGTGAGATGAACAGCGCAAAGTGGACCTGGTTCGCAATCGGCTATCAGTGCGGCTTCGCCTATGTTATCTCACTTATGATAAACCAGTTCGGCAACCTCTTCACCGGCAACATCCACGGCGCAGTTGATATCGTAAGCCTTGTGTTCGCGTTCGTCTTCCTCGCCCTGATAATCTTCATGCTCGTGCGTCCTTACAAGGAAGCCACGAAGCTGACCTCCGATGTAAAGGTTACGAAATAAATCAAAACACAATCTGTGAAAGGAGTCTTTTCAAATGCTCGCGTGGTTATCAAAGAATATTGCAACCATTATAATATGCCTTGTGCTTGCCGTTATCGTGGCACTGATTATATACAATCTTGTCAAGGATAAAAAGAAAGGCAAATCCTCCTGCGGCTGCAACTGTGCCCACTGTGCTATGGCAGGCTCCTGCCACAGCGCGAATCAGCAAAAGGGCAAAAAGCACAGCTGATAAGCACAACAGAACAGAGAAAAGGACGCAGTGCAAACTGCGTCCTTTTTGCATATCCCGGTAGATTTTTCCGCGCTTTGCTGATATAATCAAAGAAAATCGGCATATCAAGAGCACAGAAATTGATATCCCGTGGGTGCTCGAAAAGGAAAACAGCTATATTGACGAATAACGAGGCAGAAAAATGAGCAAATACAACGCACTTTGGGAATATGTCAAGAACAGCGGCGCGCAGTCGCTGAAGCTCACTTTTGATGAAATACAAAATATCGCGGGCGTGCCGATAAACCACTCGTTCCTGAACTTCAAAAAGGAGCTCACAAACTACGGCTATCGGGTCGGAAAAATCTCGATGAAAGAAAAGACCGTGAGTTTTGAGAAAGAATAAATTTTGTGTCACGAAAGCTGCGTAAACGGCGGCATTGTAAGACAAAGAACAGCCGCGGCTGTTGCTTTATGTCCCTCAATTTACCTCCGCACTTCTGCTTTAAAGCTCACCGCAAAAGCAAAGCCTGCCCGACGGATAACCCCGCGGGCAGGCTTTCTATTAAATAAATAACTCCGCGAAATCATATCTCCTGCGTGTTCTCGTCGTTCTCGCTTAGCTCCTGTGGCTGAACGGGACCGGATCTGTCCGCCTTGGGCAGGCTCCATCTGAAATGGGCGGCGAGCAGGCGGATGACGAAAACTATTGCCGCGCCCGCAATGACCGCCGCGGTGCTGTTGAACCGCCAGATGATAACGCAGGCGACCGCGCCGGCTATCGACGCGCAGGCGTAGATGTGCTTTACGAATATGTACGGCTTCTCCCCGGCGAGAACATCGCGCAGCACTCCGCCGCCGACGCCGGTTATGACCCCGACGAATACCACCAGAAACGCGCCGCGCCCGGTCGAGACGCTGTAAGCGGTCTGTATTCCGACGACCGTGAACACTCCGAGCCCGAGCGAGTCGAGAATGAGCAGAACGAAGTCGTGGACATGCTGATTACTCGTGAGCAGTCTGCGGATTGCCGGCAGAAAAGTTATTATCGCCGTGACCGTCGCGACTATCGCATATACCGGGTGACCGAATGTGCCGGGCGGCGTTATGCCGAGAATGAGATCGCGCGTGACTCCGCCGCCGATAGCCGTAACAACGCCCAGAATCATGACGCCGAAAATATCCATATTTTTCTTCAGCCCTGTCATCGCGCCGGAAACCGAGAACGCAACGGTGCCGATGATTTCAAACGCAAAAATGAGAATGTCCATAAACCACTCCGAAAACAAAAAGAGTACACCATCAGAAAAAATGGTGTACTCTGTCTTTTTACCTGAAAGATTCTCCGCTTCGCGGATTGCTTCGTCGGTGCAAATGCCTTTCCAGAGGACCGTCCCGGCTCGGTTCTTTTACCTGAGAGTTTCGCCCCTTCGGTGGCCGGAAATCCGGCTCTCTCCCAAACCCGTCAATCGGATACCCGATTATTTTATAGCGCATAGCAGCACTTGTCAAGAGGAAAAATAAAGGTTATTCCTCCATCTGTTTGCCGAGGAACGAAGCCGCGACCTGAACGAGCTTTATCTCCGTCTGCGTCGGCACGGACGCCTCGTCCGCCGTGAGCAGAACCACCGCGCCGGATACATCACCAGCGCCGATTATCGGAAACGCCGCCGCCGCGTCGCGCTCAACGCCCTCTATCGGATGAAACCGCTCGCCGCCCTCCTCGCAGATAAACGGACTGCGGTTCTCCATGATGTTTTCGAGCGCCTGCGTTATCCTGCGCTCGACCGTCTCTTTCTTCGGCACGCCCGCGCAGGAAATGACCCTGTCGCGGTCGGTTATCACGACCGGAAGCCCCGTGTTCTTGTGCAGAACTTCGGCGTACTGCGCCGTCAGCGATGACAGCTCGCCGACCTGCGAATATTTTTTGAAAATAACTTCGCCGTC
>JBNMIN010000029.1:0-22673 GCA_050873305.1 Oscillospiraceae bacterium | reverse complement strand
GCAACTTTCTGCGCCGCTCTGCCGCTGAGTCCCGCGTCTATCTCATCGAAAATCATAGTGTCGAGTCCGTCCCTGCCGGCGATAACGCTCTTTATCGCGAGCATTATGCGCGACAGCTCGCCGCCCGAAGCGATTTTCGCGAGGGGTTTGAGCGTCTCGCCCGCGTTTGCGGAAATGAGAAATTCTATATTGTCCGCACCGTTTATTGTAAACGGTGTTTTTTCTCTGTTGACTTTGAAGCTGACCGACGGCATATCGAGAAATTCAAGCTGTTCGGTCACTCCGCGCTCAAACTCGCGCGCCGCCTTTTCACGCGCCGCGGTAAGCTTTTCGGCAAGGGCGCGAACCTCGGCTTTAGTCGAGCTGACGAGTGCATCGAGCTCTTTGACCCGTTCATCCGAAAGGGCTATTTTATTGCGCTCCTCGCGCGCGGAATCAAGGAACGAGAGCATTTCATCTTCGGTAGAGCCGTATTTTACCGAGAGGCGGAAAAGCTCATCAAGTCTCGCTTCAATCTCCTCGAGCTCGGACGGATCATAGGAGAAATCTTCAATAGCCGAGCGAAGTTCTCCCGCGCAGTCCTCAAGCTCATAGCCGACATTGCGCAGAGTCTTTGCGGCGGGTTCAACATCTTTGTAGAATCGGGCGGCGTCCTCCGCATTCCCGGCGCAGTCGCCTATCGCGCTTATCACGCCGAAGCTGTCGTCGGCGCCTTGGAGAATATCATACGCCGCTCTGAGCGATGCCGTGACACGCTCGCAGTTTTGAAGAAGCGTCTTTCGCTCGTTGAGTTCGTCGCGTTCGCCGGGTCTTATATCCGCCTGTTCAAGCTCGTTTATCTGATAATCGAGCAGGTCAAGCCGGCGAAGCTTCTCCGACTCGTCGGTTTTGAGAGAGTCGCGCTCCCTGATATATGAACAGAGTTCTCTGAATTTTTCTCTGTATTCTTCAAGCAAATCGGCATCGTCCGCGACGCAGTCGATGAACTCGAAGTGCTTTTCGGGCGCCATGAGCGCCTGGTTATCATGCTGGCCGTGTATGTTTATCAGCTCATGCCCCGCCTGTCGGAGCGCGGCAACATTAGAAGGCACTCCGTTTATGCGGCAGGTGTTTTTGCCGTCCAGACCGAGAGTTCGGCGAAGAAGTATATTCCCATCCTCGTCGGGCTCGATATCATATTCTTTGAGCCGCGCGGCAGTGTCGTCGGAAACGCCGTAGAAGAGTGCGGTGACGCTCGCGGACTGCGCGCCGGTTCTGATAAGCTCGCGCGATGTGCGTTCGCCGAGCACGGCGTTTATAGAATCGATTATAATCGACTTGCCCGCGCCGGTTTCGCCCGTAAGGACATTGAGCCCCGAATCGAACTCGATATCGGCGCTCTCAATTATTGCTATATTCTCTATTTTCAGACTGAGAAGCATAGCTCAAACCTCATTTTTCGATAAGTCGTTTTATGGAATCTTTCATCTGCGAAGCGTAGCTTTCGCTTCTGCAAAGGGCAAATATAGTATCGTCGCCCGCGAGAGTGCCGACAAGCCCCTCCCAGTGCATGGAATCAAACGCCGCGCACGCCGCCTGAGCCATACCGGTATAGCAGCGGATAACAATCGTATTGCCCGCATAGTCGGCTGAGACGACGGACTGGGCAAATATGCTGCGGAACTTCGAGAGCAGTTCGTCGGATTCGGTCTTTGTGACGGCGTATTTATACTGGCCGTTTGCGCCCATGGTCTTGACAAGGCGCAGCTCTTTTATATCGCGCGAAACCGTCGCCTGAGTGGCGTCAAAGCCGCTGTCCTTGAGCTTCTGAAGAAGCTCATCCTGGGTTGACAGGTCATATTTTTCAATTATTTCGAGTATTGCTTCCTGCCTTCTTTTTTTCAAGGTTATACCTCCCGTTCGTCGTGGGAACTGCTGTTCCATTTCATCATTTTCCTGTTGAGTATATCTACAAAGCTGTCGTTCTTGAGTCTGATAAAGCTCGCGCAGATGTCCGCCTTTTCGACCGTTATGCTCCCCTGCGCCGAGACCGTGAACGGCTCGTCGCCGTCGCACGAGACGGAGAGCGGTCCGTCATCATCGGAATAGATGCGCAGCACCGCATCATCGCCCAGAACGAGCGAACGGGTGAACACCGAATGAGAACAAATCGGAGTGAGTATCATACACTCGAGCTTCGGATCGACCACGGGGCCGCCGGCAGAGAGCGAATATGCCGTTGAACCTGTCGGAGTCGAGAGAATGAGTCCGTCGCCGAGATAGCGGTTAAAATATCTGCCGTCGAGATCGACGTTTATCTCGGAAATTCTGCTCAGCCTCGACAGGCGCATCACGGTGGAGTCGTTCATGCTGTAGCCGCTCTGCACGCTGTCGCCGTCGGCGGCGGTGGTTTTGAGCATCATGCGCTTATCCATGCTGTAATCGCCGGTTATAAGCTTTTCGAGCAAATCGAGCTCGTGTATCTCGAGACCCGCCATGAACGCAAGGCGACCCGCGTTGATGCCGAGGACGGGCTTTGAATAGACTGCGGCTTTCTTGGCGGAATGGATTATCGTTCCGTCTCCGCCGACGGTTATGACCGCCTCGCAGCCGCCGAGCAGCTCTTTTTCCGGCAAAAATTCAGCCTTGGTATCGGAAAACACATTTTCCGTGCCGAGCGGCAGAGAATATACCGCACCGAGTTCGTCAAGCCGCGCGCAGATGAGCCTTGTCACCTGAGCGGCGTTTTTGCGAGTAAGATTTGGAATTATTGCAAACATCATAGTTATTCTCCCGCTTTGAAACAGGCGTGCGCCGCGCTGACGACTCCCGCGACATCGGGCGCCGAAACAGACTGCACTTCGTCCTTTTTCAGATATACGAGGTATTCTATATTGCCCTCCGGTCCCTTGACCGGGGAAAAATCGAGAGCCGACACCGAAAATCCCGCCTGCACGGCATAGGAGCAGACATTTTCGATGACTTTTATATGCACGCGCGGATCTTTGACCACGCCTTTCTTGCCGACATTCTCCCTGCCCGCCTCGAACTGCGGCTTTATAAGGCAGACGGCACTGCCGCCGTCTTTTAAAAGCGGCGAAAGCGCAGGCAGGATATATTTCAGAGAGATAAACGAGACATCCGCGCTCGCAAAATCGGCGCGCTCGGGAATCTCTTTTTCCGTTATGTATCTGAAATTCGTCTTTTCGAGATCGACAACGCGGGGGGCGGACTTCAGTTTCGGCGAAAGCTGACCGCTGCCGGAATCGACGGCGTAGACTTTTTTCGCGCCGTTTTGGAGCATACAGTCGGTAAATCCGCCCGTTGACGCGCCGATATCGATGCATAAATATCCGCTCAAATCGAGTTTGAAAACCTCGACGGCTTTCTCGAGTTTCAGTCCGCCGCGGCTGACATAGCGGTCCGACTCACCTTTATACTCGATTATATCACAGTCGCTCGCCAAAAGTCCAGCTTTAGATACAACTTTGCCGTTTAAATATACATTCCCGCTCTTTATCATTTCCTTGGCTTTTTCGCGCGACGGCGCGACACCCAAGGAGACCATCAGAGCGTCTATGCGCTTTCTGTTTTCCTCCACGGTCAAGCCTCCGCAGAAGTGACGAACGAGAGCACGCCCTCTTCGTCAAAGCCGTATTTATGTAAGAGCGACTCTACGGATGCCTGCTTGACGAAACCGTTTTCGATAGCTCTGAGATGATATTTCCCGGAGAATCCCGCTTTCGAGAGATCGAACAGGAAGCCTTCGCCCGCTCCGCCGCGGCGTATGCCCTCTTCAAAGAAATAGACATCCTTGCAGTTTTTCGCCGCTTCCACCGCGCCTTCGCAGACGGGAATTATGCGGTTGAGTTTTATAAGCTTCACTGATTCGCCCGAATTCACGAGCTTTTCATATGCGAATGCACAGGCGGAAAAAGTCCTGCCGTAGGTCACAATTGCCTTTTCTGCGTTTTCGTCGCCGAACACATCAAAGTCAGCAAAGGTCGGCTTGATGCTCTCTGGTATCGCGCGCTGAGCTCCGCGCGGATATCTGACCGCGACGAGCTTCGACTCGGAATAGAGCGCCTGCTGCATGGCGTGCTTGAGTCCCTCATAGGACGAGGGCGAATAGACGGTTATATCCGGCACGCTTCTGAGCATCGAAACATCAAAAACACCCTGGTGCGTCTCGCCGTCCTCGCCGACAAATCCGGCGCGGTCGATGGCTATAACCATCTTCTGCTTCTGGAGCGCGGCATCGTGCAGAAGCTGATCGAAGCAGCGCTGGAGAAATGTGGAATATACTGCAAAAACCGGGATAAACCCGCTCTTTGCAAGACCGAGCGCGAACGCAACGGCGTGCTCCTCGGCGATGCCGATATCAAAAAATCTGTCTTTATGTTCGCTCGAAAATCTGTCGAGCCCCGTGCCGATGGACATCGCGGCGGTTATGGCGCACACGCGGTCATCGCAGGACGCGAAGCGGCACATGATATCGCCGAAATTGCTCGAAAAGCTCGTGCCGGATGAAAGGGGCTCGCCGGTGTTGATATCAAACTTCGATATCCCGTGGAACTGCTCAGGCGAACGCTCGGCAAAATCATAGCCCTTACCCTTGAGCGTATTGACATGAAGAAGTACGGGCTTGTCATACTTCTTTGCCATCTCAAACGCTTCACAGAGCTGCTGGATATTGTGTCCGTCGATGGGTCCGATATAGTGAAGTCCGAGATCCTCGAACCACGAATCGGAATAGATAATGCGCTTCAATGCGCTCTTTATATCAAACGCGGCATCCGAAAGCTCATTTCCGATGACCGGGATATGTTTCAGGAGCTTTTCGGTGTGCGCTTTCATGCGGTAATATTCGGGCTTTGCTCTGACGACGGCGAGATAACGCGCCATCGAGCCGACATTTTCGGAGATAGACATCTCGTTGTCGTTGAGCACGATTATGAGCCTGTCGTGCGTTCTGCCGGCGTTGTTAAGCGCTTCGTAGAACATTCCGCCTGTCATCGAGCCGTCTCCGACAACGGCTATAACGGTATTCTTGCTGCCGCGCATGGTGTTCGCGGTCGAGAGTCCGAGCGCGCTTGAGGCGGCGGTGCTGGAATGGCCGCTGTAGAACATATCATGCTCACTCTCATCGGGGCGGCAGAATCCTGAGAGTCCGCCCTCCTGGCGAAGAGTGTGGAAGCGGTCATATCTGCCCGTGAGCAGCTTATGGGTATAAGCCTGATGCCCGACATCCCAAACGAACTTATCGCGCGGGGAATCGAACTCCTTATGCATAGCGAGAGTCAGCTCCACGACGCCGAGATTGGACGCGAGATGACCGCCGTTCTTCGAAACCGTGTCGATAAGAACGGTGCGTATCTCGGCGGCAAGTTCGTTTAGCTGAGCGTAGCTCATGCCTTTGATATCTGCCGGGGAATGTATATTTTTAAGGTACTTGTCAGATGCCATTTGACTTCAACCTTTCACTGAGAATGGATTGACGGTCACTTATTTCTGGAGAGAAGCTTTTCGGAAAGCGATATTAAAAATTCAGCCTCATCGCCGAAAATTTTAAGCGCATCTATCGCCTTATCGGTAAGCTCTGCGGCTATTCTCTGCGCCTCTTCGAGACCGAGAAGCGAAACATAGGTGTTTTTGCAGTTCTCGGCGTCGCTGCCTATCGGCTTGCCGAGGGTCGCCTCGTCGCTCGTGACATCGAGGATATCATCGACTATCTGGAACGCTATGCCGAGATTTTCGGCATATACTCTCGCCGCTTCGAGCTTTTTGTCGTCGACTCCGGCGGCGATACAGCCGAGCTGGCACGCGCATCTTATAAGCTCGCCCGTCTTGAGGACATCGACACTGCGCAGATCATCGACCGAAACAGTCTTGTTCTCGTTTTCAAGATCCTGCACCTGACCCGCTATCATTCCGGCGCAGCCGGCGGCACGCGCAAGGAGCGAAACTGCCTTTGCAACGGCATCGGCGGGGATATCCTTTGCCTCGCCTGCGGTCTGGAATGCAAAAGTCAGCAGCGAATCGCCGGCAAGGAGCGCATTTGCCTCGCCGAATTTGATATGGCTCGACGGCTTGCCGCGGCGCATATCGTCGTTGTCCATGCAGGGCAGATCGTCATGAATGAGCGAATAGGTATGAATAAACTCGATAGAGCACGCGAGGGGCAGAGCCGCTTCGACGCTGCCGCCGCACATCCTGCAAAATTCGAGAGTCAGCATCGGGCGGATACGCTTGCCGCCGTTTTCGACGCTGTATTTCATTGCTTCGAGCATCTTGGCTTCACCCGCGCCCGACGGCTCGGAAGAAAGATACGCCATGAGCGCGTTATTTATCATAGAGATATACTCGTCGGCTGTATATTTTTTACTCATCTTCATTCTCCTTTTCAAGCTCGGACAGTTCTTTTATCTTCGTCTGAGCTTTGTCGAGATACTCGTTGCAGAAAGAGACGAGCTTCGTCCCCTCTTCAAAGAGCTTCAGCGACTCATCGAGAGAAGCGTCGCCGCGCTCGAGAGCCGAAACTATATCTTCAAGTCTTTTGACCGAATCTTCGTAGGTTTTCTTAGCCATTGCCTGTTCCTCCGTTTTCGACAGATGAAGTGACACGGGCGGTGAGCTTTATATCCGCCGCAGTCACGGTTATATCGTCGCCCTCTTTGGGGACATTCGTTTTTGATATCAGCTTTCCGCCGCGTTCGACCGCCGCATAGCCGCCAGAAAGTATTCTCAAGGGGCTGAGCGCATCGAGCCTGCCCGCGAGGACGGAGAGATTTAATTTATCCCTGTGATGCGCCTGCAAAGCCGCCGACTGCATATCGGAAAAGAGCGAATCGAGCGTCTGCCGCTGAGAGATTATCTGCTGCATCGGTCCGTATGCCGAAAGCTCTGCGGAAATGCGTTTCATTTCATTGCAGCCGAAGCGAATATACGAATCCAGTGCAGAGGCGCAGCGCCTACCGAGCTGGTTGATATATGCGTGCTGCTCCGCCCTGTCGCTGACGGCAAGTTCTGCCGCTGCGGACGGGGTCGGCGCACGGAGATCCGCCGCGAAATCGCAGATAGTAAAATCCGTCTCATGACCAACTGCGGAGATAACGGGAATATCGCTCGCCGCAACTGCGCGAGCCACTTTTTCTTCGTTGAAAGCCCAGAGCTCTTCGACCGAGCCGCCGCCGCGCCCGACTATGAGCACATCGACATAATGCCCCGAGTTGAACCGCCTTATGGCATCGGATATCTGACCCGCCGCGGACGCGCCCTGAACCTGCACGGGACAGAGGATTATCTGCGTTGACGGGCTTCGGCGCGTTATGACATTTATAATATCCCTGACCGCAGCACCCGTCGGCGAAGTGACGACGCCGACGCGCTTCGGGAAGCGCGGTATAGGGCGTTTGCGCTCCTGCGAAAACAGCCCTTCAGCTTCAAGCTTTTTCTTGAGCTGTTCAAAAGCTATGCTCAGAGCGCCCGCTCCGTCGGGCTGCATATCTTCAATATAGAGCTGATACTGACCGTCGCGCTCAAAGACGCTGACGCGCCCTTTGGCGATAACTTTCATGCCGTTTTCGGGCATGAAGCCGAGGCGTTCGTTATCGGACTTGAACATGACTGCACGCACTGCCGCTTTCTCGTCCTTGAGGGTCATGTAGAAATGCCCGGTGCGGTAATGATTCGTAAAATTCGATATCTCCCCGCTAACGAACACCGTTCGCAGGTTATAGTCCGAATCCATGACGGATTTTATATATCTGTTAAGTTGACTTACTGTTACGCTGACGGTTTCAAGCATTTTTCTGCTCCCTGAGATAAGTCAGATACGCCGTTCCGGCGGCATTATCCGCCGAGAATGCAGGCTCGGCAAAGTATGCGCCGAACTCCTTTGTAAATCTTTGGCGTATTATTGAATTGGACATCACGCCGCCCGCAAAGACAAGCGGAAGTCTGCCGTATTTTTCGAGTATATTCTTCGTCATTTTTTCGAGAGCCGCCGCCACGGAATCGAGGCAATAGAGCGCGATATCGCACTGCTCCTCGCCGTTTTTTATCATATCGAGGCACTTGTTTTCAATGCCCGAAAGGCAGCAGTCTGTGCCCTTGACGCAGGGCTTCGGCTTGAATATTTTTCGGCTTTCGAGCGCCAGTTTTTCGAGTTCAGCGCCCGCAGGGAATTTGAGTCCCATAGCGACGCCGACTCTGTCAACAGCCTGTCCCGCGTTGAGGTCGAGCGTTCTGCCGATGATATCAATATCGAGAAGCTTCTCTTCATCGGGGCGCACTAAAAGCGCCTCGGTCGTTCCGCCGGAGACATGGAACGCAATAAACTCGCGGTCAAAAAGCTCAATATGCCCGCTCGAATAGACCGCCGCCGCGACATGACCCGCCTGATGCGAGAATTCATAAAGCGGCACGCCCAGAGCGGACGAAAGGCACTTCGCGGTATTGAGTCCGACGGTAAAGCACGGCATATACGAGCCCTCCGCATCGCGCGGAGCATATGACGCGCCGATAAAATCGGGCTTGCCGCATTCATTAATAACAGCAGTCACGACCTGCCAGAGCTGCTGAGTATGATGAAACACGGCGTCGCTCTGACGCAGTCCGCGCTCGCCGCTCTTGACGGGCAGAAGCATCTTCTTTTGAAAAACACATCCGCTCACATCATCAAAGGCTGCGGCGGATGTAGTATAGTTGCTTGTATCTATGCCGAGATAAACAGCCATGGCTTATTCCCCTTCCGGGGCGTCTGAGCCGCTTCTGTCGGCAAGCTTTTCTTCGCGCGCCACAGAGCCGAGAACGCCGTTGACGAACGACGCATCCTCTGCCGTAGCGTATTTTTTGCACAGCTCGACAGCCTCATTTATCGAGGTGCCGACCGGGACTTCCGGTATGTACATAAGCTCGCAGATGCTCAGTCTCATAGCAGACAGAGCGACGCGGGATATTCTGTGCTTCTTCCAGTTCTTTGAATATTTTTCGATGATATCATCGATTGAAAAAAGCTTGTCCCACGCAGTCTGGGCGAGCATGGACGCGAACTCGTCCGGCTCTATAAGCTCGTTTTCAAGGCTGAGAGATATAATATCGTCCATATCCGTCTCGGGATTGAAGGACTTTTCAAACAGCAGGGCGAACGCCTGCTCTCTCGACTGGCTTCTTGTCATAAACTTTCCTGTACTCCCCTCAGAATTCCGCTCTCGGGCGGTAAACATTGCTCGGCATAAAACCGAATCGAGCCCTCCCGCAAGAGAGGGCTTGAAAAATTTACTTTTCGCTTTCGGGCTTGATATCCATACCGGCTATCGAGACATTGACCTTCGAGACCATCTTTCCGGTCATGCTCTGGACGGCGTTCTTGACATTCTTCTGAATATCCGCCGCGACCTTCGGAATTTTAGTTCCGGGCGCGATATTGACATGGATATATATCTTGACATCGTTATCCGACGACAAGACGCGCACGGACTTCGCCGCGCCCTCTCCGAGCTTAAAGATCGAATGTACGTCGGGAGTCCTGGCGGCAAAGCTGCTCACGCCTTCAACGTCCTTGGCGGCATTGAGAGCTATCGATGCAATGACATCCTCGGATATTACGAGGTTGCCGATATTGTCAACAGTTTTGTTTTCTTCCACAGGGCATTCCTCCTTCTGCCCTATATTATAACACAAACTTGAAAATTCTCAACTACTTAATTCAACAATTGTTATGTTTTCGGCTGAAAAACCGGTCTGTTTGAGAACTATCTCCTTTATCTGGAGGATAACCGTGTCATTGAGAGCGCCTTTTGCGACGATTACCTCAGCGGAGTTGTTGTTGATTATCACGACGCAGTCGCCGCCGGTTTTGGCTTTTATCAGCGCTTCGATATCGCCCTCGAGCTTTATAGCGTTCGACAGAGCCTTGAGCGCCTCGGTCGCTTCTTTGACGGCGGAGGCATCGGACGAGCTGTCTTTTATAACTTTGTTGAGGGTCTCCGCCGCTTCGTCATGGGCTGAATTTCTTCTGAGCTTGGCGGAGGCGAAATAATCGCTGCTCTTGCCAGTCGCCACCGCGCTCTCCGAGACTCCCGACGAATTGACAAGCTGCGCATCGCCGAGATTCCCGCCCGTGTTATCGACCGCCTCGACCGACGGCTTCGCGTTCGCGCTCTTCACCGACGGGCGGTTATAATACCAGTTTATAAACACTGCCGAGCCGAGGGCGAGAACGAGTGCCGCGGCGATTATCTGCCTTTTCCTGACGACCATAAATATCAATCCTTTCGGGTTTCTTTTATTTGAACGGCGCGGTTACGCCGACATTTTCGTGATATATACGCGCGACGCGCTGATATCGAGAACGGCTGTTATCGCCTGGGTTATCTCCTGGCGCACGGCATCCGAGCCGCCGCCCTCGCAGACGACCGCAACGCCGCGGATCTTTGGCTGAATGAGTTTTATTATCATTCCGCCCTCGTTCCCGTCGGTCTCTATAAGAACATACTCTTTTTCGTCCGAAAAGTTTTCTTTTTCGAGAGCCGTGCCGCCGGAGGTGTCGCTTTTTATCTTTTCATTCCTCGCATAGACCTGCTCGGCGCCGCTCTCGAGAGTCACCATAACGCGGGTTTTGCCCGCCCCGTCTATCGAAGAGACTATCTCAGTCAGGCGCTTTTCTATGTCCTCGGCGTAGGTCTCCTGGCTCTGCGCCGCAGTGACGCTCTCTTTTTTCTCCGCCTTCTTTTCGCCCGACGGAATAAATTCGGAGAGAATGAGCAGCGCCACGCCGAGCACACCGACCGCGCAGAGCACAGCAAGCTTCTTGTCGGAAGTGAATACGGACTTCAATTTTTCAAATGAGTGTTTGATATCCATCAGCTTGTGCTCCCGGTTCTTATATCTATCACTGCGTCCCCCAACAGATTTTGGAGTTTCTCGACTGCCGGTTCTTTCAGCACTGCCCCGCCCGGCAATATGATATTCGCCTTTTTAATAAATATGCCGCCCTGCTCATCAATATCCGTCAAAAGGTCTATTTCGCAGTCCGGATAGCCGTAGGACGCGAGTATTTCCTGCACGCCGTCCTGCATCTGCTGGGCATATGCGGCGGTCAAGCGATAGTTCACTTCGTTGTTTAATTCGCTCGGTATCAGAGCTTCTGTATCGGGCGAGGATGCGGAAAAATTTGTTTTCATTACAGCACTCGCAAGCGGAAAAACGAGCGCGCATATGACCGCCAGCGCAGTGACGCATCGCATTATTTTCTGCATATTTCCCTTTGGCACGAGCGCATATATGACCGACGAAAATATCGCCGCGGCGCACACGCCGAGCGCCCATTTTTTCAGTTCTTCCATGCTACGCACCCGCTTTCACGGAGATGACTATCCCCGTTGAGATAATAAAGAGAGCCGCCGTAAAAATAACCGCCGCGTTTATCACGGTCAGCGCGGACGAAAGAGTGTCGAGCACTTCGCCTGTTGTGTCGTCACCCATGGACGAAGATAGCACACCGAGGAGCTTCAACAAAACAATTCTCGCCGTCAGCTGAAGAACGACGGGCAGGTCTATCATCACAACGGCGATAACACCGAACACGCCGACCGTGCTTTTGAGTAAAGACACGCTGCCGATTATCGACGAATAGGCATCACTGAGCGCGCCGCCGACTATCGGCACGGCGGAGCTGAGCGCAAACTTTATGCCTTTTGAAGCCAAAGTATCAGCGCTGCCGGCGAACAAGCTTTTGAGCCCCAGAACAGCCGAAAATGCCGCCGCAACAAATGACAGAACGCCTATAGTGAGCTTTTTTATCATATCCGCGAGCTTCGTGAGCTTCAATTCCGGGCTCAGCGACGCAGACACGCCGAAAGCCGAAAATGCTCCGCACAGGGGCATTATTATATTCCCTGCCGTCTGCGCCGCTGCCTGCGCCGCCGCCATGGCAAACGAGCCGTAAGTCAGGGCGAGCGTAGGATTCCCCGCGGCGGTTATTATGCCGGCGAGCACGGGAATGAGCGCGAGCATAAAACCGGAAGTTGCCTCAACGGCGCTCATCCCCTGCGAGATAACTTCGGCGGACGAGGCAAAGACGGTTATAGCGACGGCACAGCCTATGACTATATTCAGCGGCTCGGAAAAGTTTTCTGCGGCAGTAGTGCCTTTGATAAGACCGACGAGAATAACAACGCCGGCGATTATAACCATGTCTTTTATCGGCTTTTTGAAGCTCCCGCGCGCGATATCGGCGAACATGGAGATAATTTTCTTTGGCGATGGCGAGAGCATCGACCGCCAATCCGATATATCTATCCCCGCCGAATCGAGGCTGTCCCTCACATCATCGGGCAAATAATCATCGAGGCTGTCCGCTCCGCTTGACTCATAAAAAGACGAATAATTATCCGTCGTCTCTTCTTCGAGCGCGAAGCACACGGCGGTATTGAGCGCAAACAGCATCAGCAGAGCCGCAATAACTTTCAAGCATCTCATAGACGTCCCTCAGATATTTATCAGTTCTTTTGCGAGCGCGACCGCCGACTTTATCAGCGGCAGGGCGAGCGCGATTATCGCCGCCTTTGCCGCAAGCTCGGACACGCCCGCCACGGCGGAATTGCCGTTGTCGCGGCAGATATCGCCCGCAATCTGCGCCGCGACGGCAACGCCGAGCGCCTTTATCAGCACGGATATGCACTCGCCGCCTGTCTCGGACATTCCGGAGAAAAAATCAAGCTGCGAGATTATATTCTGCAAAATGCGAACGGCGGATGCCGCTATCACCGCGACCGCCGCTATCTGCACTATCGGAGCATACTCCGGGCGATACTGCTTTATCACGGCACACAGCACGCACACCGACACCGCTAGCGCGGCGGTTCTAATTATCTCCGCCATATCAGCCACCGAGCATACCGTTGACGGCATCGAGCAGCTGCGAAAGATACGGCAGCAGCATGATAAGCACGGCGGCTATACCCGCCAGAACGGTTATCAGCGCATAATCATCCCGACCCGCTCTTGACAACACCTGACTGAGCACCGCCACGATTATGCCGACCATTGCTATTTTTATAACTATTCCCGCTTCCATAGACGATGCACGGCAAACGCCGTTCCTTTCCTGAATTTATCAGACAGCCGCTATCACAATTACTGCGCCCGCGAGCGCACCGAGAGGCGGCAGAACTTTTGCATATTTCTTTTTCTTTTCCCGCGCCTCCGATAGTCTCAGTTCAAAATCGGCGCAGAACATATCGCAGTTTGCTATCTGCCCCTCGAGCGCGGTAGTGCCGAGCGAGCGGCCGAAAGAGACCAGCCGCGAGACATCGGACGAAGTCAAGCCGACGGTGTTTTTCCGCGAAGATAACGAGTCGCTCCACGCCTGCGGAAACGGCTCGGAATCGCAGAGCTTTATGCACTCCGGGATAAACATAAGTTCTTTCAAGTCCGGGGTCGAGCCGAGTATCCCGAGCACATCGCCGACCGGACAGCAGCAGCATTCAAGCTGAGTCCGCACAACGCGCAGCATAACGCATATCTTTTCAAGCAGGCTCACGCGCAGACTCAGCATACGCGCCGCATATCCGCCCACGAGCAGCAGCGCCGATGCCGTCAGGACGGCTCCGATCATTCGCATAAAAATGCTCCTTCAGATCATATATTCCTGCTGTCTCACCCGGGGATTCGCCGAGCATGACGAGCTTCGAGAACACGCCGGACGAGAGAAGCTCCGCCGCGGCAGGACGGCTACGCAAGTCTTCATCTTTGCCGACATGGACGCTGACGAGAAAATTCACGCCCGAGTTCATGCCCTCCAAGATGCGTTTTGCCTCGGAAAGACTGCCTATCTCGTCACAGACGATTATCTGCGGCGAGAGGGTTCTGAGCGCTGTCAAAATACCGACATCTTTCGGATAGCCTGTCAGGACATCGGAAAATCCAACATCGCACTGCGGGCATCCGCCGCTCGAAGCGGCTATCTCCCCGCGCTCGTCAACTATCGCCACGCGATAATATCTGCCGCCTGAGATACCCGACAGCCTGCGTGCGAGGTCGCGCAGGAGAGTTGTTTTGCCCGAGAGCGGAGGTCCCGCGATAATCGCGGACACGATGCCATGAGAAAATACGGACGGATATATTTCATCCGCCGCGCCCGGGACTTCATGGGCAATACGCAGGTTTACGGACGAGATATCGCGAAAGGACTTCACAGTCCCGTTCTCCGCCATGACCGCCGTGCCGCAGACTCCGGCTCTGTGTCCGTGGGCGAGGCTTATAAATCCGCTCGCCGCGGCGGCAGAATTAGAATGGACGGAATAGCCGCACATGCGCGAGAAGCTCGCCTGAAGCTCCGCAGAGGTCGCCGCAAGCGCGCCCGGCGAAAAGACCGAGCCGGTTCTGCCGCTTTCATAAACGAACAGCGAGCCGCCGCGCGTGACTATAACAACGGGTCTCGCGACACGCAGGCGAATTTCATACGCGCTCTCTTTGACGCGGCTGTCGACCCCGAGCAAAGCGGCGCGAAGCCGATCATCGAGAAAATTCACCGCGCTGTCAAATGAATCCGCCGCCCGCATGATACCGCCTCCGTTTCTCTAAATAATATGAAGCCTTGTCCCCGGGTAGAACAAAAAAGCACCCTACAAAAGAGCAGAGTGCTGATAAAACGGCTTCAAGCCCGACAGTATAATATCTATCGGGATTTTTTGTATAATGATGCGATTAAAAATTGGGATTTGTGGAGAAGTCTATTAGGCTCCCCTGCAGGGGAGCTGGCTCGGCGTAAGTCGAGACTGAGAGGTTATTTCGCTGGAGCTCAAAGTAATAAATAAAAGTGAATAAGGAAAAAGTGTGCGATACGGGCAGATAACATCTGACCCTGAAAATTGTACAATTTTTAAACAGCGTACTTCGTAGGGACAGCCCTTGCGGCTGTCCGTTATCGGCGACAGCCGATACAAAGTTATATCGAAATTGAATTATTGATAATTGGTTTATACCTTCGCTACGCATTATAATCAAATGATATATACTTACCGCGTTTCGGCATTTTCTTTTTATTTAAAAAAGAAAATGCCTGCAAAAGAAAAGCAAACTCGGGGTTTCACCCCGAGACCCCGGCAACGCCACGCCGCGGTACTTAGTCCGCGACTCTCAATCAGTCGCTCGGCACATTCGCCCGCAAACGCGCCGGAGCTTGAACGAGTGCGGGCTCGTGCGTCTTGCTTCGCAAGCCGTTCCCTCGCCTTTCCCAAAAAGATATCAAGCACTGCGGCACGGCTATTGAAGGTCTGATTATAGAAGTCGCCTGCTTTTACCTTGCTGCGGCTCGAGTGACAGGCAAATTCCAATTTGTCAAGTTAAGATAAACAGTGTATTTCTATACACATTGTAATAACACAAAACCGACCTATGAGCCATAGATCGGTTTTTATCTTTTATGAACACCCCGCTAATGCAGAGTGCTGATATTTAATTCATCTGACTTCGAGTATATTGCTCGCGCCTGTGAAGAGATTGAAATACAGCAGTTTTTCTTCGCCGTTTTCGATGAATTTTATCTCATAGTTTCCGTCCGCGCGGGCACCGACGCATTTGACATCGAGAATATTTGCATCGGATTCTCTGAAAGTCTCTTTCAGTACTTCAAGCTCCGCTTCGCTGTATTCCCCGGCATCGTCGGAGACGAAGAGCACACGCCCGAAGAGGTTGTTAATCTTCGCGAGCAGCAGCTTCTGCTCCCAGGTGAAAGTCAAGTTATGATCGCGCAGGAAGAAAACATCAGGGTCGTTTAAGAACGCTCTGCCGTTGAGGTGGCGGCGGAACATGCTGTTATTTATGGCGTTCTGCGTGCTGGGCAGCTCGTTGTTTATCGACATGGAGTTATAGAACTTGCCGCCGTAAGATAAATCAACATCGCAGCTTATCCTGCACGCATCGACAACGCCGAACGCGGGACCGAGCGGCACGCCGCAGCCGAGAATAAGCTTATCGCCGACGCACTCGCGCAGGAAGTCCATCGCCTCGCACATGATGGTTCCGCGGGTCTTATTATCGCGCGGAGTCCTGCACTGGCTGTAGAGAAAGTCGAGCTTCACCATATCGTAGCCCCAGTCGTTCAATACAGTGTCAAAGACCTTTTTCAGATGCTCGCGCACTTCGGGGTTATAGATATCGAGCGTATACGCGCCGCCCCACGCGACACAGCCGAGCTGGGGCTTGCCGTCGGGATTGCGAATGAGCCAATCGGGATGCTCTTTCAATATGCGCGATTTGCCGCGCTGGACATTGAACGGCGCAAGCCATATTCCCGCGAGATAGCCCTCTCTGTGGACAGCGTCGGCTATGGTTTTCATGCCGTTGGGGAAGTCTCTGCCGTTATAGTCGAGCCAGTCGCCGACAAAAGGCTCATAGCCGTCGTCAATCTGGAATATATTGACGCTCTCGCGCGCCCGCGAAAGCCCTTTTAAATCACGCAGGATTATATTTTCATCTATCTTCTGGAAGTAGTTATACCATGAGGTGTAGCCCGTGAGCCTGTCGATGCGCTTCTCTGCGGGCAGACCCATGGCGGCAAAATATTTGTCAAACACCTCGTCATAGCCGCCGACAAAGCGGACGATATCAAACATCTCATACGGCTCACTTATCGTCAGCCCCTCAACATCCTTTTCGACGGAGAAGATATGCTTCTCCATATCTGAATAGAAAACGGTATAGCCGTTTCTCTCGCTCAGCGAGCCGAAGAGCTCGAACTCGCCGCCGCGGCGGAGATAAGTATATGTAAAGCTATGGAAGAAGCCCGGGCGCGGCTCATAGCGGGTGAACGCATAGTCGCCGGAGGTTATCGCCATATCTTTCGTATATTTTGTGACACCTGCGAGCGGAGTCGTTCCGCGATAGATATCCTCTGCGGACATCTCGTCGGATGTTGTCCACGACTGATAGCCGTTGACGAAGAATTTTTCGTTCTTTTCATACTCGTGCCAGAATTCGAGCGACGCCGAAATGAGCGTTATCGGGCGCGAGGGAATGAGAGTCAGCTTCACTCCGCTCTCATCGTTAACGGTAATGACCGAAAAATGCGGTCCCGAATAGCCGACGGTCTCATAAACTGCGCCGGCGAGAGAATATTTGAGTCTGAATACGGGCTTGTTCATCCTGTTTCCTCCCTGCGATTTTCTCTTCAAGCTCCAGTTTATCATTTTGAGACGAAAAAAACAATAGGGATTTAGCGTTGTATCTATCGGGTGCAAAATTATGGACATAAAAAAACAGCGCCGCACTCAAAAATGTGCGGTGCCGATATATTGGAACCCTTTCGGGCTTGTTTTAGTTCCTGCGGCTGAGAAGCCGCCGCTTAAGTTACAGTGCAGCTTTGCTTGCTACAGAACTAAGCGCGAGAAGCATCATGAGCTTGTGGAAGCTGAACTTCTTCTCCTTCTCAATCTCACCAAACAGGTCCTGTTCCATCTTGTAGTACTGCTTCATCATCATATCTGTCAGTCCTTTCATTTGGTATGCTTTCATTATACTCAGTTTCCGCTATTTGTCAAGTAATTTTGCACAAACGAGCGCGCTCTCATTTGTGCAACTTCACCAAAGAAACAGACTTTTATAAACCTACCAGTTTGAATAATTGCTTTTAACCGCATTAAAATCTTATGTGCATATTGCACAATCGGAGCGTTCCGGATTGTGTATTATGACGAAGTGAAAGCAGACTTTTTGGAACATCCTACAAAACAGGCAGTAAAAGTTTGTTAGAAATGACAACAAAAATATTTAAAAAGAGCCTCCGACACATGTCGGAAGCTCTCCTTTTGTGTTATTCTGATGAAAAGAATCAGATCTTGCCCGCCTTTTCAAGCTCTTTGTAGTTTCTTCTGATTTTGAGAGTCGTGGTCTTCGGGAACTCTTCGGAGCGGAACTCGAGCCTGTCGATGTTCTTCCATCTGGGCATGTCGCGGTTGAACTGATCAACGGCATCTTTGACGAGCTGATCGGCATCCTTGCCGTACTCCTCATAGTAAGGATAGACCTCTGCGACGATCTTGTTGCCCTCCTGGCTGACGAGAATCTCATGGATCGCATGGCAGCGCTGAGAAAGCTTGTCCTCAAGCTCCTCGGGAGAGACATTCTTACCGTTGTTGGTAATAATAAGATTCTTCTTGCGGCCGACGAAGAAGAGGAATCCGTCCTCATCGATTCTGCCGTAGTCGCCGGTCTTGAACCAGCCGTTGTCGAATGCCGCGGCGGTTGCCTCGGGATCCTTATAATAGCCCTTCATGACATTGGAGCCGCGGACATATATCTCGCCGACGCCGTCCTCATCGGGATCGTTTATCTTTATCTCGTTGCACGGAAGCGGTCTGCCGACGCTGCCGGGCTTATGATTTTCCATGGTGTTGGTGGTAACTGCGGGCGAGCACTCGGTTATGCCGTAGCCGTTGAGAACCTGGATGCCGAGGTCATAGAGACCCTGCTCATACTCGGGATCGAGCGCAGCGCCGCCGACGACGATGAACTCAAGTCTGCCGCCGAGCTGCTCATGAACCTGGGCAAACAGTTTGCGGCGGACATCGATGCCGAACTTCATGAGGAAGCGGCTGATTTTGATACCCTTCTTGAGGACATCCTCTCTGCCGGTCTTTCTCGCGGTCTTCCAGACGCGCTTATAGATAGTCTCGACAACCAGCGGCACGCCAGAGAAGTTCTGAGGATGATGGGTCTGGAAATCCTTGACGAGATTCTTTATATCGACGCAGATATAGCCGTAGGTGATGATGATGAACGCGGCAAAGATAGTCGCGACCCACGAGAAGGTGTGGTTAAGCGGCAGGAAGCCGACTGAGTTTCCGCCCTGGAAGCACTTGCAGGAAGACGTGACGACGGAAGCGAGGTTGCCGTGGGTGAGCATAACGCCCTTGCTCTTGCCGGTGGTGCCGGAGGTGAAAACGATGGTTGCGAGATCCTCGGGAGTCACAACGACATCTTTATATTCTGTATAGCCCTCTGCAAGGAGCTTCTCGCCCTCGGCTATGTACTTCGGAAAATCGGGAATATAGAAGAAAGTATCCATGGGAGCGCCGATCTCTTTTATCTTCTCGACGGTCGGAGCGTAGTGCTCGGAATAGAAGATAGCCTTGCACTCACTCTCGTTGAGCTGGACTGCCAGATCCTCTGCGGGAAGCTTGGGATCGAGCGGAACGCTGACTATCTTTCCGAGAAGATTCGCGAAGAATGCGACTATCCACTCATATGAGTTCTCGCCGATTATCGAAACATTGCAATCCTTGACGCCGTGGGCAAACATATATGTACCCAGGCAGTTGATGTCGTGCCAAACATCGTTGAAGGTGCTGGTCTTGATGCCGCCCTCGTAGTCATACATGAAAAGGGGCTGATCCTTTCCCTCGCCTACGCCGTGGATGACAAGCTCTTTTATCGTCTTGACATCGGGTACATCATAGTATACGTCCTTGTACTTCTTTTTCATTTTGTGATTCCTTCCCTCATTTTTTATTTTCTCGGGTTCCGAACCCTGTACCCCTACAGAGTTCTATCAAGACATAATTCTATATTATTGCACTGCAATCTTTTTTATCGTGCGGAAATTAATAAATATTTGTATTATTTTAGAAAAAGTTTAGAAAGTGTGTCAAAAAGCAAAAAACCGGACGGATCAGTTTCACTGATCGCATCCGGTCTGCATATTTTCTTTTTTTGCGGACTTGCCGACTTTTCTGTATGCCCAAAACTTGTTTATAACAAAATTTAGCGGCGTTGTTATAGCGATATTTATGCACGGGGCGATATATTCGGCAAGCTTTCTGTCGGTCAGCTCAACACCAGACTGCGCGAGCATCTCGTTAAACGGTCTGACCCCCTCTTCGAGCTTCATCACATCGAGCCAAAGCCACGACATGACGTTTGTAAGAAGCAAGCCGGTAAAGGCATAAGACACATAGAGCCGCAGAAGCACCTGCCAGCCTTTGACGCCCTCGTCGCGGTCGAAAACGAACTTGCCGTTGATTAAATACGAAGAAAGTACGCTGAGCGTGAATCCGACGATATTGGCGAGAACATAGTGACCGCCGAGATATATGACCGCGGAATACGAGATATAATTCACTGCGGCGTTTATCAGACCGACGCCGATAAATTTCAGATACTGAACAACCGCATTATCGCTTTTCGCCTTCACGCACCCGCCTCCTTAAAGTTTAAACAGCGAGAAAATGATATCACATAATCCCCGCCTTTTCAATATAAAAATTCGTTTGACTTAAGTGCAATTTTATTTTTCTTTAAACTGCTGCTAAACCTATTGTTAAATCTTTCTTAAGTTCTTTATAAGAACAACTCACAATTATATATATACTAAAATAGCATTCGTAATAAGGTGGGGCAGGCCGCGAAAGGCTGCCGCCGCCAATGGGATGGAGATGTGGAAAAAGACATGAAAACCAAACTTCACAGTCGCCTCATGACCGACTTCGGAGGTTTCCTCGGACTTTGCGAGCACATAAAGCTCGGACTTTATTCGAGAAACGCCGTCAAGGTTCAGGAGCACATAGTCAAAAAGCTTATGCGCGACAACAAGAACACCGAATACGGCAAGGCGCACAACTTTAAGGATGTTCACTCCGTTGCCGAATATCAGGAGAAGGTTCCGCTTTCACGCTACAAGGACTACGAAGGCTACATAGACCGCATGGCGGAAACGGGCGAAAAGAATCTTATCACCTCTTACCGTGTGTGCAGATACGCCGAGTCCTCTGGCAGCGTCGGCAAGCCGAAGCTTGTGCCGCTGACCGCAAGAGCGCTCTGGAACTGCCAGTGCTTCAGCTTCTCGGCTCCTGTCGGCTGCGCGGTCAAATGGTTCCATGAGCACGGCAAGCGCCTGCCCCCGCAGAAGGGTCTTCTGACTCTTGAGATAACCAGCCACAAGCTGCCCAACGGAAAGACATGCAGCTGCCTTTCGGGCATTCCGCTGATGTATTTAAAACCGCTCGTCAGATTCTTCGTCACCTCTCCCCCGGAGGTCATGTTCCCGGAGGATCCGAGCAAGATGAACATGCAGTATTTCAAGCTGCGCTTCGCTCTGACGGACAAGAAGGTCAGCTATCTGAGCACGCTGATAATCACTGTTCTCGAATCGATGATGCACTATCTCGAGGACAACTGGGAGATGTTCTGCGACGACATCGAGCACGGCACGATAAACGAGAGCATCGAATGCCCGCCCGAGATAAAAGCAAAACTCATGAAGCGCATCAAGCCCATGCCCGAGCGCGCCGCCGAGCTTCGCCGCGAATTTGAGAAGGGCTTCGACACGCCGATAGTCCCCCGCATCTGGCCGAACTGCTGCTGGATGTTCGCCATGGGCGCAGGCTCGCTTGAGGTCTATTCAAAGAAGATCGGTCGCTACACAGGCAACCTCCCGATACACAACATGGGTTACGGCGCATCAGAGGATCTTGTTGCGGTGCCGATAGCGCTCAACTCCAACGACTGCGTTATGCTCCCGCACAACGGATTCTATGAGTTCCTGCCCGTAGGCGCGCCCGAGGGCACACGCCCGCTGACTATAAGCGAGGTTCAGCCCGGCAACGACTACGAGCTCATACTCACCACCCTCTCGGGTCTCTACCGCTACCGCATAGAGGACGTGCTCGAGGTCACCGGATTCTACAAACAGTCCCCGACGGTAACGTTTAAATACAGACTCAACCAGGTTCTCAATATCGCCGGCGAAAAGACGGATCAGAAGATGCTCGACTGGGCGGTTGAGCAGATGTGCGACCACTTCGGCACGGTCGCGATAGGTCACAGCGTCTATCCCGACACCGAGACGACCACTCCCGGTCACTATGTCCTCTTCGTTGAGACTGCGGACGAGATAGACCCCGCGAGACGCCAGGAGTTTGCAAAGGTATTCGACGACAAGCTCAGCGAGTCAAACCTCTTCATCAGCGACGCATGGGGCAAGCGCACTCTCGGCAAAACCGAGCTTCACTTCGTCAAGAAAGGCACATACAGCCAGTATCTTGAGATGAAGAAGAACGAGGGCGCGAACCTCAACCAGCTCAAGCCCGTTGTCCTGCTCAACACTCAGGAAAAGCGCGACTTCTTCTGGGAGAATGTCACCGACTGACGGTAATTCAATAAAAGCTTACAGCCGCAACGGATTTTACTGTTGCGGCTGTTTTATATTTGGTGGTGGGATTGTATAGCGAAAATTGGAATTTATCGTGGAATCCATCAGGCTCCCCTGTAGGGGAGCTGGCTCGGCGCAAGCCGAGGCTGAGGGGTTAGCTCGCTTCGCTCAAGATATAATTTGTATAATGCGCGTCAATAAATCACGCAAATTTCGCGGGCGGATGATATCCGCCCCTACGCGATTGTGCTGATTTGTAATATTATAGAAGTTGTTAATCGTCGGCATTTGCACACACATATCCTAGTTTTTCGCATACATATCATAAACCACAAACACAAAATCCTACCCATGAAAACTGGGCAGGATTTAATGCTTTTATTACACTGTCGGGGCAGTAATTTTATTTATCTGTTTGCCTCGTCAACAAACACGCGGAACAGCGGCAGGCACGAGGAGAAGAATTTTTTATACGCCTCGCAATAGTCGCGGTCGGCTCTGCTTCGCTTGCATCCGCCGCCGCGGCAGAGCGGATAATATC
>JBNMIN010000028.1:0-23880 GCA_050873305.1 Oscillospiraceae bacterium | reverse complement strand
GCCGAGCGGCGGTTCATATACTGGGATGAGGCAAAGGAGGAAAGCCTATGATGAATATCAGAAAACTTCTGACCGTCGGCGGGGATGAGCGAATGCTCTATACCTCTCAGAGCCTTGCGGAAAAAGGGTTCGATGTTGAAATATTCGCGTCTTCGCCGCCCGCAGGGTTTGAACATATGCGCCCGACGGGGGACAAAAGTATAGATTCGGCCGCCGCACGCGCCGATGCGGTCATTCTGCCTCTGCCCGTCAGCCGCGACGGCGTTCACCTCAACTCAAGCCCGCTTACGTTGAACGAGCTCTCCGACACTCTCGAACGCGGTCAGACCGTGTTTGCAGGAATGATGGACGGCGCGCTCAAATCGAGCTTTTTTAAAAAAGGTATCCGCGTGTCTGATTATTTTGAGCGCGAGGAACTCGCCGTCAACAACGCCGTGCCGACGGCGCAGGGCGTTATAAAAATAGCCATGGAAAATATGAAAATAACTCTGCACGGTGCGCGGTGTGCTGTCACGGGCTACGGCAGAACGGCTAAAGTGCTTGCCGATATGCTCGCGGCTTTGGGTGCCCGCGTGACGGTCGCGGCGAGAAAATGCAGCGATCTCGCATGGGCGAGAACCGGCGGGCTCGATGCCGTGAATATCTCCGAACTTATGAAAACAGCGCCGGAGCTCGATCTGCTTGTAAACACCGTACCGAGCCTTGTGCTCGATTGTAAAACGCTCTCCGCGCTCCGCCGTGACTGCCTTGTGATAGATATCGCCTCAGCTCCTTACGGAACCGATTTTGCCTGCGCGCGCGAACTCGGGCTCAATGTTATAGTGCCGGGTTCTCTGCCCGGCAAGACGGCGCCCAAAACGGCGGGAGAAATAATAGCGGATGCTATACTCAATATTATAAAGGAGGGGAGTTGATGAAACAGTTGCGCGTGGGCTTTGCCCTGTGCGGCTCGTTCTGCACGCTTTCAAAGGCGATAGCCGAGATGCGGGAGCTAAAATCGAAGGGCGCGGATATTCTTCCGATAATGTCCGAAAACGCATATTCCGTTGATACCCGATTCGGAAAAGCGGTAGATATTGTTCGCGAGATAGAAGATATCTGCGGGAAGCCCGTTATCCATACCATAACCGACGCCGAGCCGATAGGACCTAAAAAAATGATAGATATTCTTATCATTGAGCCGTGTACCGGAAACACCCTTGCAAAGCTCGCAAACGGAATAAACGATACCCCGGTGACCCTTGCGGCAAAATCGCATATCAGAAACGGGGGAGCGGTGCTGCTTGCCGTCTCAACAAACGACGCACTCGGCGCGGCGGCCGCCAATATCGGCAGACTGCTCAACACGAAGCATATATATTTCGTCCCGATGCGGCAGGATGATCATATAAAAAAGCCGAATTCCATTGTCGCCGATTTTTCAAAAACTTACGATGCAGCCGTTACCGCGCTCTCGGGCGTGCAGCTTGAACCTCTGCTGCTCGCTCCGTCCGCGGTTTGATATATGGGAGTGTATCTCGTATTCTGTAACGCCTGAAAATTTTGGCGTTATATGAAACTTGGTGCGCTCCCTTTTGGCTTTTGGCGAAGTATAAAGTTCGCAGGTCTGCCAAGAATATCTTTGTTCTCTGCGTTTCGTACTAAAATTACTCTTCAATGCAATTTTTAGTTGGCGCTTCGGGCTCTTGAAAAATTTGTATGATTTTGTTATAATTATCTGAATCCTAAATTCGGGAAGTTTGCTCAGTGCAGACTGAAAACAGGGAGATTGTTATTTATGTTGGATTTCCGCCCTCCGGTAACTGAGGACAGAAAGTGGGTGGCTCCCATCATCAGCCACGCAAAACGCTTCGGCTGCGATTATAGCTTCGGCGATATGTTCATCTGGCAGCATGTCTATAATATCAGAATCGCGTCGTATGACGGATTTCTCTTTTCGATCAACGGCACCGATGACGACAACGGCATCAAAAGACCGACTTACGGCTTTCCCGTCGGCGAGGGTGATCTGAAAGCGGCGATTGAACTCATTGAAGAAGATTCCGCCAAAAGAGGCTACGGCCTCGAGATGTTCGGCCTTAACAACGAGTGTGTTAAAAAGGTCGAGGAGCTGTTCCCCGGCAAGTTCGATTTTGAGCCGCTCAGAGACAGTTACGATTATATATACCTCACCGAAAATCTTATCAACCTGCCCGGCAAGAAGTTCCATGGCAAGAGAAATCATATCGCCGCATTTATGCGCGAAAATGAGTGGAGCTATGAGCCCATAACCGCGGACAACCTTGATGAGTGCAGAGCAATGAACACCGAGTGGGAACGCAGAAACAGGGAAAAAGACCCCGAGGCGATGGACGATGAGCTTGACGCAATAAATATAAGCTTTGAAAACTATTTTGATTTGGGCTTTGTCGGCGGATTGCTCAGAGCGAACGGCGAAGTTGTCGCGTTCACCTTCGGCGAGGAGATGAACCCCGAGGTTTTCTGCACCCATATTGAAAAAGCCTACGCCGATGTGCGCGGAGCATATCCGATGATAAACCGCGAGTTTGCCGCAAACGCTCTCTCGCAGTATAAATACATCAACCGCGAGGACGACACCGGTTCTGAGGGACTGCGTAAAGCAAAGCTCTCTTATTGCCCGGATATCCTGCTCGAAAAATATATGGCAAGGGTCAAGAAATGATCATTTCAACTGCTTCAAAAGAGGATATCGGCGAGCTTACCGCCCTGTGGCGGATTTGCTTCGGTGATGATGACGACTATATCGGCGCGTTTATGCGCAGTCGCTTCGTGCCTGAGCGCACACTCATCGGGCGCGAGGACGGGAAAATATGCTCAGCGCTCTATCTGCTCGACGGCAAAGTGAGAATAGCAGGTGAGGCGTTTGATGCGGCGTATCTCTATGCCGCCTGCACTCATCTGGATTTTCGCTCGCGCGGATATATGGGTGAGCTGCTACGCTCCGCCGAGTCGCTGTGCCGCGATTCGGGGCTTGATTATATCTGTCTCGTTCCGGCGGAGGACAGCCTGTTTGATTACTATTCACGCTTCGGCTACCGCCAGGCTTTTGAAGAAAAACTTCTGAAAATCGACCGCAGCCACCTTGAACTTATCGCGGACGGCAGTGCTCAGATTGAAGACCTCACTGCCGAAAATATGCAGACGGTCAGAAACGCCTGCCTCTGCGGCATTGATTGCTTTGTTTGGGATATCAACGCTCTGCAATATGCAATAGACGAAAATGCCAACGCGGGCTGCAAGAGCGCCGCCGCGTCTTCGTCAGGCAGATGTTCCGCCTATGCGCTCTTTGATGAAGAGGGCGAAACGGCGATAATCAGAGAATGTGCCGCAAGGCGCGGATGCGTTCCCGTACTTGCTCATGCATTGCTCTCGGCGAGCAAATGCAGCGAGTTTTTGTTCAGACTTCCGCTTGATTTTCCGCTCTCTGCTGATTCGTTTACGACCCGCAATAACGCCATGCTCCTGCCGCTTAATGCAGATTCTGCATCGGCGCTTAAAGATATAAAAAACGCCTATATGGGACTTACTCTCGGTTAAACGGAGGGAAAAGATATGATATATATATTTCTTGCAAACGGCTTTGAAGAGGTCGAAGCTCTCGCGACGGTCGATGTTCTGCGCAGAGCCGATCTGAAAGTGAAAATCGTCGGCGTCGGTTCCGATGTCATAACCGGAGCGCACGGGATAAGCACTGTGTGCGACGCTGTGGACAGCGATTTGACACCCGGCGACGATATAGAAGCCGTTATTCTGCCCGGCGGAATGCCTGGTACACTGAATCTCGAACGATCCGCTAAAGTCAACGCCTTTGTTGACTATGCCTATGAAAACCAAAAGCTCGTCTGCGCTATATGCGCCGCCCCGTCGATACTCGGTCACAAGGGCATGCTCAAGGGTAAAAAAGCAGTCTGCTTCCCGGGCTTTGAGAGCGAACTTGAAGGCGCGGAGCTTTCAGATTCGTTTGTTGTGACGGACGGCAATATAATAACAGCCAAAGGCATGGGCAGCGCTGTGAAATTCGGCATCGCAATAGGCGCGGCTTTTGTCGGCGAAGCGAAGATGAAGAAAATCGAGGAGTCGCTCCAATGCTCCTGAGAGATATACGCGAAGAAAAGGCGGCAATCAGAAGTAAATGCAGGCTTCTGCGATCGCAGTTTACCGCAGAGGAGAAGAAAAGCCTCGACGCGCGTATCTTCAACCGCCTGACGAATCTCTGGCGGTACAGGGAATGCGGTACGCTTCTGACCTATGTTTCGAATGATATAGAAGTCGATACTCACGCCCTTATCGAAGACGCGCTGAAGCGCTCGAAGCGAGTCGCCGTTCCGCGCTGTATACCGGGACTTCACGAGATGGAGTTTTATTATATAACCTCGTTTGACGACCTGCAAAAGGGCGCTTACGGGATACTCGAACCGATAAAGTCAAAATGTGAGAAGCTCGTGAATCTGAGCGAAGGACTGTGCATTATACCCGCGCTCACATTTGATGAACAGGGCTATCGCCTCGGCTTCGGTAAGGGATACTACGACAGATTTCTGTCCCGCTTCAAAGGGGATACGGCGGGGATATGTTACGAGTGCTGTATAAGCAATCGGCTTCCACGCGGAAGATTTGACAGATGCGCCGATGTCGTAGTGACGGAAAAAAGGGTAATTTCAAACGGCTGAGAGGAGCTACATATGAAAAGAACGCTTAAACTTTACAGCGGCGACCAGGGCGGAACGCCCGGCACGCCGGACAGACGCGAAAAAGTCAAGAACTTCGTTGTCCATATCGATGAGGACGACAATGCACCGACTCAGCCGCAGGACGATGTGCCCGTCTATAAGGGTGAGGTATATTTCTCGAGCCGCCCCGCTAAAAAGCGCTCATACGGTTCTCGTTCATCCTCCGGCGGAGCGTCCGCAAAGACCAAGACAAAGACCGATAAGACCGCGGACGCGCTTGTCCTGACTGCTTTTATACTTGTTATTGTCGCCATATCCGTCGTGCTTTCGTTTATAGCTATCTCGTGCATAAACGATGTCCTCGCGATAAACCGCGGCAATGATATAGTCACGGTCAATATTCCGCAGAACGCTACTACGAATCAGATAATCGATATTCTCGACGATAACGATCTCATTTCCAACAAAGCTTTCTGCAAGATGTTCTATAAAGTATCTTCCGCAGCCAAGGGTACGGGAATGAAGAGCGGACTCAATAAAATACAGAAGCTCGGATATAAGATAAAAGTATTATTTGTCGGACCTCCCGAGCCGGAATATATAAGCGGTGTCTATTATCTTCAGCCGAGTATGGGCGTTGAGGGTATGCTTTATGAGTGCCGCGCCGTTCAGGCGGGACCCAATACTGTTACTCTGCTGTTCCCCGAGGGCTGGTCTATCCCGCAGATAGCCGCAAGACTTGAGGAATACGGCGTTTGTACTTCCGCTTATTTCATCAAGGCTATCAGCGAGTCGCAGTTCGATTATTCGTTCCTCTCATCGATAAAGAACAGCGAAAACAGAACCTATCGCCTTGAGGGATACCTCTTCCCGTCCACTTATGATTTCTTCCAGGGCGAAAGCGCAAATATAGCAATCCGCAGATTCCTTGACGCTTTCTCTGATGTCTGGACTGACGCTTATGACAAGCGTGCAAAGGAACTCGGATATTCCGTCGACGAGATTCTGACCATAGCCTCGATAATCCAGCGTGAGGCGGCGGATGATACCCAGATGAAGCTTATCTCTTCCGTTATCCACAACCGCCTGAAGAACCCGTCTCAGACTGCCGGCAGACTCGAGTGCGATTCTACTAAAGATTATATCAAGAAATATGTCACGCCTATAACCGATGTCAATCTCGTCAACAAGTATGCCGACGCATACAACACCTATTCGGTGCAGGGACTCCCGCCCGGACCCATATGCAACCCCGGCGCGGCGGCAATAAAGGCGGCGCTCTATCCGTCAAACACCAAATACTATTATTTCTGCCATGACAAGTTCGGAAATATCTATATGGCGAGGACGAAGAGCGAGCACGACGCCAATGTGCTCAAGGCTTTCAGCCAGAACTGAATCACAGGGAGCAGGCAGAATGCTTGCTCCCTTATCTATGAAAAGGAGTGCCGCAATGAATATAATAAGACCCGAAGTCCTCGCGCCGGCAGGAGATGCTGAGCGCCTGAAAGCCGCCGTATATTACGGCGCGGATGCGGTCTATATGGGCGGAACGCGCTTCGGTATGCGTGCCGCGCCGAAAAATTTTTCGGACGATGAGCTCGCAAAAGCCGTATCATTCGCCCATGAAAACGGCGTTAAAGTTTATCTTACCTGCAATATTATTCCGAATACCGCTCAGCTCAAAGAATTGCCGGCGTTTCTTGAAGCCGCTTCTGCTGCCGGAGTCGATGCGCTGATAATAACCGACCTCGGCGTGCTCTCTTATGCAAAGAAATACGCGCCCAAAGTGCAGATTCACATATCCACGCAGACCGGTGTCGCCAATGCCGAGAGCGCGCGTATGCTCTTTGATCTCGGCGCGGAAAGAGTGGTATCTGCGCGTGAACTCACGCTCGATGAGCTCGCCGACCTCCGAGCCGGAATGCCCAAAGAAATGGAGCTCGAATGTTTCGTCCACGGCGCGATGTGCGTCTCATATTCCGGGCGCTGTCTTCTCTCGAACTATCTTACTGACAGGCACTCGAATAAAGGCGAATGCTCTCAGCCCTGCCGCTGGGAATACAGCCTCATGGAGCGCACCCGCCAGGGCGAATATTTCCCCGTCGAAGAAACCGCGGGCGGCACATATATAATGAACTCAAAGGATATGTGCATGATCGAGCATATCCCGGAACTCATCGAAGCCGGAGTCTCAAGCTTCAAAATCGAAGGCAGGGCAAAGACTGAATATTACACCGCCGTTGTGACTAACGCATACAGAAGCGCCGTCGATGCCTATCTCGCCGCGCCGTCAAATGATTTTAAACCCGCGCAGTGGATGGTGGACGAAGTCTATAAAATAAGCCACAGAGACTACTGCACAGGCTTCTTTTTCGGCTCTCCGCACGACGATGCCCAGATATATTATAAAGGCGGCTATGTCCGCAGCTGGGAAGTGGCGGCGATAGCCGTGAAGAGAGAAAACGGAACTCTTACCGTCAGCCAGCGCAACAGATTTTTTGAGGGCGATGAGCTTGAAATAATGAACAGGGGAAAAGAGCCGACGGTTATCACCGTCAGAAATCTCAGAAACTCACTCGGAGAGAGCGTCGACAATGCCCCGAATCCCATGGCAGAGTTCACTTTTGACTGCGATGCCGATGTTCCGGCGGGCGCGTTTATCCGTCGAAGCACCGACGAAAAATAAAACTTAATTTTAAGCGACTGTGCGCCTGCATTTTATCGCGCCGAACGGTCAATGATAAATTTATCAACCGTCGGAGATGATATTATGCCCAAACGCGCAGTCGTTGTGTTTTTTATATTCTGCCTGCTCATGGGCGTGGTCTGTCTCCAACTGATAAGCGTTTCAATCGGGTTAGATACCGCCGCAGGAACGGTGAAAAATACCCGCAGCATAGAATTATCTGATTTGGGCGCGCCGATATATGACTGCAACGGGCGGCTCATAACAAACGGATATACCGAATATTTTGCCGCCGCGCGACCGACTGCCGCGGCTCTTTCCGAGCTTCGCAAAATGCTTGATGACGATGATTTTGAACAGGTTCGCGAAAAGCTCTCAAAAGGCCGTCCTGTGGCTGTCAGGGTGCCATCCGGCGAGAGCGGATGCGAAGATGTGAAAATAATCGGTGTCGAAAGGCGATATTTTCCGCGCCAGCCTGCGGCGCATATTATTGGCTATACAAACTCCGACGGCAACGGAGTCTGCGGGATAGAAAAGTCATTTGAAAGCGTATTTAAAAATAACCGCAGGAGTATCAGCGCGGTGTTCCTGGTCGATGCCTATGGACGTGTTATATCCGGTGCGGACATAACCGCTCGCACAGACGGAAAATACGGCGAGTCGGGCGTATATTTAACGCTCGATCTTGAAATTCAGCAGATAGTCGAAGATTGCATGGACGAGTGCGGAGTGGACATCGGCGCAGTTGTTGTCCTTGACCCAAAAACCGGGGCGATAAGAGCCTGCGCGAGCCGACCGGTGTTCGATTCAAATGACCCGGCAAAGAGCCTTTCGGACAGCAATTCTCCGTTTATCAACCGCGCTTTTTGCGCTTTTGCAGTAGGATCCGTGTTCAAACCCGCCGTCGCCGCGGCCGCGCTCGAACAGGGGATATCTCCGTTAATAAAATATGATTGCACGGGCGTGACGGAAGTCGGCGGCGTTGAGTTCGGCTGCTATGAGCATAAGGCTCACGGAGTTGTTGATATGTGTGGTGCGCTTGAGCGCTCCTGCAACGCCTATTTTATTCATCTTGCGCAGAAGCTTGACAGAGAAAAGATGATATCGACTCTCTCCGATCTCGGCTTCGGCAAATCTATAGACTTGTGCGATGACATAACTTCTGTATCGGGATATCTGCCGAAAGTCTCCGAACTCGACTCGAAGGCGGCTGTCGCCAATCTCGCGTTCGGTCAGGGCACGCTTACCGCATCTCCGCTCACCGTCTGCGCCTATATGTCCTGCATAGCAAATGGCGGCGCATACAACACCCCGTACCTTGTCGAAAAGGCTGTCGACGGGACAAACACCGTCTTTGAACACGAGAAGCGTGCGGGCGAGTATGTTATGAGCGGCAGCACCGCGTCTATACTTTCAAAATATCTCAAAAGCGCAGTCGAAAACGGAAACGGCAGGGGAGCAAAGCCCGAAAACACTACCGCCGCCGGCAAGACCGCAACCGCGCAGACAGGAAAGTTTGAAAACGGAGTGGAATTATATAACACATGGTTTTCGGGTTGGTTTCCGGCCGAAAATCCCCGTTATGTCATAACGGTTTTTAAAGAGAGGGGAAGCGGAGGCGCGTCCGACTGCGCCCCGGTGTTCAAGGCTATCGCCGACAGAATAACGGTTTTAGAAAGCGAATAATCCTAGGTCAGACGCCGCTCAAAAATAAAGGAAAAAATATTGAAAAAACTTTGAAAAAAGGCTTGACATAAACAACCCCTTTTGCTATAATAGTCAACGTTCTGAGGGAACAAAGACAACGATTCAGAACAGACCTGCGAGAGTGGCGGAATCGGCAGACGCGCACGTTTGAGGGGCGTGTGGTAATCCCGTACGGGTTCAAGTCCCGTCTCTCGCACCATGGCGGGTTCCTTAGGGTGCCCGCCAAACTTATCGGTGATTAAAGCGTTCAGCTTCACCCTCGGCAGCTTCCGCCGTGTAAAATTTAGGAAGTACAAATGCGGATATGGCGGAATTGGCAGACGCGCTAGATTCAGGTTCTAGTCGGGGCAACTCGGTGCAGGTTCAACTCCTGTTATCCGCACCAGCGCAGAAGGCTTGATAATCAACGGTTTTCGTGATTGTCGAGTCTTTCTCTTTTTGTGTTCCAACCTTTGCAAAGCAGGTGTTTTCTAACACTTTTCTAACACACGTTAGACAGCCTCAAAATAAAGTGATTCCGTCGTCACATTTAAAGTGCTTGAAATTGGGCTGCTTTTGGCTCTATAACTAACAAACAACTAACAACTTTTAAAATATTCAAATGAAATCTCTCAAAGAAAGCGGGGAACGGAATGAAACGCTCAGGCGCAAAGAAAATAGATATGCTCAACGGCTCCATTTGGAACAAACTGCCGCTGTTCGCGCTCCCGGTCGCGGCAACGGCAATACTCGAACAGCTGTTCAATGCGTCCGATCTCGCCGTCGTCGGCAACTTTGCGGGCGACAAGAGCACCGCGGCCGTCGCTGCGGTCGGCGCAAACGGTCCTGTTATAGGACTTATAGTGAACTTTCTTATCGGCATCTCACTCGGCGCAAATGTCGTTATCGCAAACGCCATGGGCAGGAACAATAAAGAATCCGTCCAGCGCGCCGTACATACCTCGATAATATTCGCGCTCGTCGGCGGAACGGTAGTCGCTGTGATAGCCGAATTTTTTGTCGGTAGGATGCTCAGTTCCCTCAATGTTCCGGATGACGTCCTTCCCCTCGCGATAATATATTTCAGAATATATCTAATCGGTCTGCCGGTCATATTGCTTTATAACTTCGAAGCGGCGATTTTCAGAAGCATCGGAGATACAAAAGTGCCGCTTATAGCGCTCGCCGTGTCAGGTGTGCTCAATGTTATTCTCAATCTTTTCTTTGTTATAGTCTTGAAAATGACCGTCAGCGGCGTTGCAACTGCGACAGTTATCTCGAATGCAGTCAGCTCGATAATACTTTTTATACGCCTCGTAAAGTCGGATAAATATATAAAAGTCGAGCCGAAAAAGATGAGGTTCAGTCTGAACAGCTTCAGAATGATAATGAAGATAGGACTTCCCGCAGGAATCCAGAGCGCTGTTTTTGCCGTGTCAAATATTGTTATCCAGTCGGCGATAAATAGCCTCGGAACCGTTGTTATAGCGGCATCGAGCGCGGCGTTCAATATTGAAGTTATAGCTTACGATGTTCTGAACTCGTTCAGCCAGGCATGCACGACATTTGTCGGGCAGAATTACGGCGCGGGCCAGATAAAACGCTGCAAGCGCACTCTGTGGCTGACGCTGATAGAAGATACGATAGCCTCCGGCGCTGCAATCGGAATCGTCCTGCTTGTCGGCCGCTTCCTGCTCTCGATATTCAACAGTGACCCGCAGGTTATAGAAATCGGCTATACGCGCCTCGTGATAGTCTTCTCGGCGTATACTTTCAGTATGCTCTATGAGATAATGTCAGGCTATCTGCGTGGATTCGGCGTCTCGCTCGTCCCGGCAGTGCTGACAATGATCGGCGTCTGCGGAATAAGAATAGCGTGGATAGAGCTCGTCTTCCCGAAAAATCACAATTTCGAAACGATAATGACGGTCTATCCCATAAGCCTCGCCGCAACGACGCTGCTGATATTCATAGCGCTCCTTATTTATCGTCCGTCACACAGATTTGCAAATAAATCGCCAAACCGTGAAGAAGAACCCATAACTCAAAATTGATTCGCTAAGCCGCATGATTTCATGCGGCTTTTTCGCTGTCCGATTTATTGCTCTGCAAACTGTGAATCGGAAATTTTTATTGTAAGAAAAAGTTGGGTGTAGTATAATCTCTTTGATGATTTATTCTCGGAGGTGCGGATATGTTCAATAAATCGATTCTTGAAAAAGTCCTCGCGAAGTATAAGCAGGACTTTGTGCTGACCCAGTGGGAAAATGAAAATTACAAATGGAAAGCCGTAAAGCAGTTTCAGGATAATTGGGATGTGAACGCTTTCGATTTTCCGGAGATGCTGAGCCGTTCTCTTGAAAAAACATATAATCTGCTGGCTTCGGCAAATAATTTTCCCAAAGTTATGATGTCAGAGTTCGCAAAGGCCGCGCCTGAGGAAGTACGAGCCATGTTCATTGCACTCTTCGACGAAAGCAGGGATGTTTTTGAGCGCATGGACGAATTCAAACATCAGTCATCAGTACTTCTGGGAAAATACGGAAACGGCGCGGCGCAGCACTACCAGTATGAAAATGCTATCAGCACATACCTGTGGCTGCGCTATCCTGACAAGTACTATATCTATAAATTCAGCGAAGTTAAAACCGTCGCGAGCGAGCTTGAATCTGATTATCAGTTCAGAAAAGGCGCTTATGCGGAAAACATCCGTAATTTTTTGAATCTCTATGATGAGATCAGCGCCGCTCTCAAGGAGGATGCGGAGCTTGTAAATCTTCTGCACTCCCATTTGACGGGCGACTGCTATCCCGATCCCGAATTGAAGACTCTGACAATCGATGTGGGATTTTATATCAGCAGGTATTATTCGCAAAGAGAGCCGTTGAAAAAACAGTCCGACTGGTATGGAGCGGACTATAATCCGGGATTCACTGTTAGTGATTGGGAAAAACTTCTGAAAGATAGAGATGTATTTACCACCGACGCGCTTGAAATTGTGAAGCGTGTGTGGGTTTGTGAAAGCGTATATGATGAAGTAACCTTTGACCAATTGGCGTCTGAATTTGGTGAAACAAGTGAATTTTACAATGCGGGATCTGTTGATTTGGCAAAGCGTATTTGTAAAGTTATGAAAGTCTTTCCAGAAAAAAGAGAAGATGGCTCTATAGAATGGTTGACAATTCTCTATAACTGTCGCAATGCAGATAAAGATGAAGATGGCGGCTTTGTTTTGCGACTTAGGAACGAACTTTCAGATGCGCTTGACAAGGTTGATCTTAATAATATTAAACTGTATGCTGATATGCATAATGATAAGGAGTGCGGTTATTGGTGGCTTAATGCGAATCCAAAAATGTGGAATGTGTCAGAACTTGGTATAGGGGACGAAATAGCATATACATTTTATAGTGATACTGGTCATAAACGCCGTATATTTCAGAATTTTCTTGATGCGAAGGCTGGCGATCCTATAATTGTTTATGAATCGCATCCTATAAAACAAGTCGTTGCAATATTTAAAATATCTGATGAACAAAGTGATAATGAACTTTGGATAAAAAAGGTCGAAGAACTATCCTCTCCAATTGACTACGCCGTGCTCAAAGAATGCCCGGAACTGGAGAATATGGAGTATTTCAGAAACCCGCAGGGTAGCCTCTTTAAACTGACCCGAAGCGAATATGAGTTTATTCTTGATATGATTCGTGAAGAAAACCCCATTATCACAGCCGCATCTTCCGATGCTTACACAAAGGACGATTTCCTAAACGAAGTATATATGACCGAAGAACGCTACGAAACCCTCGTCAATGTTCTTCGCAACAAAAAGAATATAATTTTGCAGGGCGCGCCCGGGGTCGGAAAAACTTTTGCCGCGAGGCGTTTGGCGTGGTCGATGATGGGCGAAAAAGACGACAGCCGAATCGAGTTTGTCCAGTTCCACCAGAATTACTCATACGAGGACTTTATGATGGGCTATAAGCCTGTCGAGGACGGATTTGAACTGAAATACGGTATCTTTTACCGCTTCTGTCAGAAGGCTGCGAATCAGCCGGATAAAGAGTTTTTCTTTATTATCGACGAGATAAACCGCGGCAATATGAGCAAAATTTTCGGCGAGCTGCTGATGTTGATTGAAAAGGACTACCGAGGTACAAAGATGACATTGGCATATAACGGATTGCCTTTTTCCGTGCCGAAAAATATTTATATTATCGGCATGATGAATACCGCCGACCGAAGCCTTGCAATGATTGACTATGCGCTGCGCCGCCGCTTCAGTTTCTTTGAAATTGAGCCTGGATTTGATTCTCAGGGCTTTATTAGCTATCAGAACGGTTTGAACAGCGAAACTTTGGATGAACTCATAACCAAAGTAAAAGAACTCAACCGCAAAATTGCCGCAGACAAATCTCTGGGCAGAGGATTCTGCATCGGACACAGCTATTTTTGCGGCAGAGATGTCTGCACGGATGAATGGCTCCATTCGGTCGTTGATTACGATATCCTGCCTATGCTCAGCGAATACTGGTTTGATGACGAGAACGAATTTCAGCGTTGGAAGAACATTTTGCAGGGTGTGTTTCAATGATCAAAGATAAGAGCATCTTCATAAAAAACATATACTATATGCTCGCGTATGCCTTTGAAATTCTGAATCAGGGCGGATATGAAGATATAGCTGTCGAAGAGTTTGAGAATATACATAATCTCTTTGCGGCGATTCTCGCAAAAGGTATCGGAAGGCAGCTGAAACAAGGACTTTATCGAGAATATATTGATAAAAAAGAGGATATTGCCGTTGTCCGCGGGAAGATTGATATGCCCGGAACGATACAGAGTCGCCTTGCGAGAAAGCGGATACTGACCTGCGAATATGATGAGCTATCCGAAAACAATCTGCTGAATCAGATTTTAAAAACAACGGTCATGCTCCTGCTCCGCCACGCAAAAGTGGAACAGAAGTACAAAGACGAGCTGAAAAAAGAAATGCTTTTCTTCTCCGGAGTCGATACTGTCGATCCCGTCTCTGTTCGCTGGTCTTTCATACGGTTTCAAAGGAATAACAATACCTATCGCATGCTTATCAGTCTCTGTCGGCTTATTCTTGAGGGAATGCTGCTGACAACGGACTCTGGCGAGTATAAATTAGCTTCGTTTGTTGACGAACAGCGCATGAATCGTCTGTATGAAAAGTTTATACTCGAATATTATGCAAAAGAGTGTCCGCAGGTCAAGGCAACGGCATCGCAGATACGGTGGATATTGGATGACGGAATCGGAACGATGCTTCCGTCAATGCAGAGCGATATTATGCTGACAAAAGGCAGCGATGTTCTGATAATCGATGCCAAATATTATACTCATACCACGCAGGTACAGTATGATGTTCACACTCTGCATTCCGGCAATTTGTATCAGATATTCACTTATGTAAAAAACAAAGATGCCGAGTTCGGCGATAAAGAGCACAGCGCTTCCGGTATGCTTTTGTATGCCGCGACCGATGAGGATATCCAACCCGACAACTCGTATGTGATGAGCGGAAACCGGATAAGCGTTAAAACGCTCGATTTGAATCAGCCGTTTAAAGTTATCGCAGAACAGCTGGATTCAATTGTGCGTGACCATTTTGATATTTAGTGCAATATCCCTTTTCTCCTTGACTTTTTTCCTCTTCTCGGTTACCATTTACCCGGAATGTATTCGAAAAGGGGAACCGAAAATGTATCATATCGCAAAACCGTCATCCGAACAATTGCAGTGGCAGGATATGGAACTTGGCGTTCTTATTCATTACTGCATGGAAATTTATAACCCCGGCTTCAAAAAATATAAAACAGCCGCGGTGCGCAAAAAGCTCTCGCCGGATATAATCAATCCTGAAAACCTCGATGTTGAGCAGTGGGTGAGAAGTGCATACGAGCTTGGCGCAAAGTATGCCGTGCTCGTCGCGAATCATTGCACAGGCTTCTCCCTTTGGCCGACCGCGGAGAATGATTATTGCACATCGTCGCTCAAGTGGAAGGACGGAAAGGGTGATATTTGCCGCGACTTTGTCGATGCGTGCAAAAAATACGGACTCAAGCCCGGCTTCTATTATTCGACCGGCTGCAACGGCTATTATGATATAAATGACGATAAAAAACAGGATTATTTTTCAAAGAAATACCGCGACTATGTTCGCCATGTTGAAAATCAGGTGACAGAGCTTTGGACTCAATACGGCGAACTGTTTGAAATATGGTTTGACGGCGGTATAGTTCCGGTCGAAAAGGGCGGTCCGGATATCTTTCCGCTGCTCAAAAAATATCAGCCGCAGGCTGTTTGCTTCCAGGGACCGAAAGAACACCAATCTAACCTGCGCTGGGTCGGCAACGAAGAAGGACTTGCTCCGGAGAACTGCTGGGCAACGACCAACGCTGGCGAGGCGCGCTTTGACGGCACTCAGCCCGATGAACAGGCTGGTGTCGGCGACCCGGACGGCATATATTATTGGCCTGCCGAAACCGATATGCCGAACCGCGACAACAGCGCTTTCGGCGGCGGCTGGGCGTGGAAAGAAGGGGAGGACGATAAAGTTTTTTCTCCCGAATATCTGCTCGATTGTTATGTGCGCTCCGTCGGACGCAATTCAAATCTGCTTATGGGCATGGCGATATCGCGCGACGGCGATTTCAAAGACGAGGAACAGTTCAAGGCTTTCGGCAAGCTGATAAAAGACACATTCGGAACGCCTATAATCAGCGTTGAACCGGAATCAACCGAAGTGACGCTCGATGTCCCGCAGGATAAAAACGCACGGTTCTTTGTCGTACGCGAGGATATAGAAAACGGTCAGCATATACGCGAATTTGTTCTTGAAGCGGACGGAAAAGAAGTCTATCGCAGCAACTGCGTCGGGCATAAGCGCATAATCCCGCTTGAATCTCTCGGTTGCGGCGATGCAAAGACATTTACTTTCCGTGTCACGGAGTCAGCAGGTGAAGCAAAGCTCAGGGATGCGGCGATATATTGATGCACGGAGGCGGCTATGGATTTCAAAGACGGAGTATATGAGATAACCGAGATAGGTGATAAAACCTATCTTATCGACGAAAAGACGAGTACGATGTTTGTTCTCATCGGAGAAGAGCGTGCGCTCGTGATAGACTGCGGAACCGGTATCGGCGATTTTAGAAGTGTTGTCGAAAAGCTCGTCGGCTCGCTCCCGTATGACCTCGCGGTCACGCATACCCATGTCGACCATATCGGCGGCAGAGGGCAGTTTGAAGATATGTTTGTTTCCGCTGCGGACAGCAAGTATATAAAAGGTGTAACCCCGGCGATGCGCAAAGGCTATGTTTTTATTAATGCCATGACTATGGGCGGCGGTCCGTTTGAAAAGAAGCTGTTTCCCGCGAAGAACGAACCTCGCATACATATAATGAGTGAGGGCGATGTGTTCGATCTCGGTTCGAGACATATCAAAGTCTTTATGACTCCCGGACACACGGTCGGCAGCGTCAGCTTCCTTGATATCGAAAACAGGACGATATATATAGGCGATGTAGCGAACGAAAATCTTCTTATGATGCTGCCCCATGCAACAACGATTGACGAGATGAACGAAACTATAAGAAAAATAATTTCAATCGACGGCTACGATACCGTCTGGGCGTCGCATCATACTGAACCGTTCGGCAGAGAAAAAATGTATGAATTCCTCAGCGGCGGCGAGAAGATAGCTCAAAATAAAAATACTCCCGTGCCGCTTGTGAAGCTCCAAAACGACAACGGGAATAAGATAGTCTACAGAACAAACAGAATACATTGAGTATATTAAAAAGCCGTCGGTTTATCCGGCGGCTTTCAGTTTGATTTAGATAGCTTTGAGTATGTCAATGACCGTTTCAAGCTCTTCGGGCTTGACCTTGTCCGGGAAAACACCGCTCTTTACGCAGTCCGCAAAGTAGCGGATCTCGTTTGCATAGGCGTTGCTCTTGGGCAGTCCAATGTCTCCGGTGTCCTCTCCGTCCTGAGTTACGGGATGGAGCTCCGCGCCGTCGGACTCATATATTGTCATCTCGTCGTTCTCCCATGTCACAACGGCATCCTCGAACTGGAACATGAAGCGCGCCGAGAACGGATAGCGACCCGCAAACCACGCGGCTTCGGTCGAGATAAAGAAATCGCCGAAATCGTATGTCGCGGTTATGTAGTCCTGCTCAGGTCTCTTTATTCTTCTTGCGGTGCACTTCTCCGGCTTGCCGAAAGCGTATACGATAAAATCGAGATCGTGTATGTGAAGATCAAACGGCACAAGACCGCTGCGCTTCTCGTCTCTCATCCAGTCGTCCCAGCTCCATTTGGGTATCCCGCCGAGCCTGCGCATCGATGCGGAGAGCAGTTTTCCATATTTGCCGCTGTTGTAGATGCTCTTGACAACTTCGTATTCCGGCCAGAATCTGAGCACCTGTGCTATCATGAAGCAGACGTTGTTCTTTTTAGCGGTCGAATAAACTCTCTGAACATCCTCGCGCTTGAGCGATATGGGCTTTTCGCATATGACATTGATGCCTTTCTCCATCGCCTTGACCGCAAAATCGGCGTGCAGGAATGTCGGCAGGCAGATGTCGAGAATATCAACATCCTCTTTTTCGAGCATTTCGTCAAAATCGGTGTAATGGCGTTTGTCTGGATAGTTTTCCATCCTTTCGGGACGGATGTCGCATATCGCGACAAGCTCGGCGTCGTCCATGCCCTCCCATGCGGGGATGTGCGCTCCGCTTATCCCGCCAACGCCGACGAGTGCGACTTTCAACATTTTTATTTACCTCCGGCTCAATATTTCCGGCATCCGAGCCGGATTAATACGCCTTTATATTATCATATATTTCTCTCTTTTTACAGTCATTTTCGGCTTTTTTTCAATAATGTTTGACACTGCGTCTTCAGACATATATAATTGTCATCGGATAAAATTTATCATGAGGAGAATAAGATGAACTTCAGCGAATTTTTTGAATCTATCGGCGTTCCGGCGTTCGGAACAAAGGTGTGCGAGCCCGTAAACTGCGGCGCGGGACTTGCGATTGAGGACGGAATAAGCGGCGGCGCGGACGATTCGTATATGGTCGTCCTCGGCGATGTCACGCCGAAAATGTTCCGCGATTTTCTCGCGTCTCTGGTATCAAGCGGCCGCAAGGAGACATTTCACCGCGAAGTAAACGGGAATATATTCTCCGAGTTTGCTTTAGGCGGCAGAATCATATACACATATTTCACCCGCGAAGCGGAGCAGGCGAGGGTGATTATCGACAACGCAAGCTGCCCTGTTTCGGAGATGGACGACAACGAGCCGCATGTTCACGGCGATACCGCTCTCATGCAGTTTTCGCTCAAATACGGCAAAATGGTGCGCTTCCACAGCTGCGACTGCGGCATGCTCTATGTCATGAGACTGCGTGATAATTCAGTTATTATAATCGACGGCGGCGAGATTGAGCAGGCGACGGAAGATGCGTGCGACGAGTTTATGCGCCGCCTTGAGGATCTCACAAACACCGAAAAGGGCGGGAAAATCCGTGTTGCCGCGTGGATATGCACCCACAACCACGACGACCATATGGATGTGTTTATAAAGCTGCTCAAGCGCGAAAAAGATGTTCTCTGCGTCGAGCGTGTCATGTTCAACTTCCCGTCAAAAACGCTGATGAACTACGAAGTTCCCTGTACCGACAAGCTGCGCGAGAGGCTCAAAAAATATGCGCCGAATGCAAAGTATCTTAAAATGCATACCGGTCAGAGCATACGCTTCCCTGACGCACATCTCGATGTGCTCACCACCCACGAGGATATACTCCCGCGTTCGTACCGCGCCAAGGACGGAGATACATATCGCGGCATGAACGAGAGCACCACAGTGTTCCAGATAACCTTTGACGATGCGTCTGTAATCTTCCTCGGCGATGCTGAGGAGACCAACGGCGAGGCGCTTATCACGCTTTATGGAAAGAACCTGCTCTCGTGCAAATATCTCCAGTGCGCCCATCATATGATAAACGATGACAGAAACATTTACGGCAATATCAGAGCCGAGAAGCTTCTTGTGCCGCAGTGCAGATTTATCAGCATGACCACCGAGTGCGACAATATGCGCTACCTGACCTCGCTCTTCGGCAGCGAGAATATGTATTATGCGGGCGACTGCACATATGTGTTCACGATAAAAGACGGCAACGAATCAATATCATATTTCGAGCCGAAAGGCTATGTTTACGACAACAGCGGATATTAAGAAAAGAGCGTCATGGCAGCATGGCGCTTTTAATATTTTGTCTCTTTCGATTGTTTTTTCGGCTGCTTTATGCTATCATGAATTGATGAATTTTTTCGTAAAGGAGAGTATGAGATGGCAGATTTTGTCAGAAGAAGCGAACTTTGGACTTATGATGTGTTTCCGAAGGTCATCGAGACCGAAAAGGAGAGCACTATACATATCCGCCCCTTCGGCGGCGATAACTTTTTCCCCGCAGGCAGCGTGCATGAGGCCGCGATAACATGGCTCGACGGCGGACATATCGAACACGCCCCTGCATCCGCTTTCAGAAAAGAACTCGATGTGACCGCAAACGAAGAAAACGGACTTGATATTTCTATAACATTCCCGCATGAGGGCGAATATCACATCCGCATCGAGGGCGAGAATGCCGACGGCGACAAGAAAAGCTTCACATTCTGTGTCTATGCTGTCTCAAACGATCTCGTCGGAATGTATCCGTTTATCGGCGATCTGCATATGCACACAAACCTCTCCGACGGTTCGCACGATCCCGAGAATGTTGCCGCAACTTACCGTTCCTACGGCTATGATTTCCTCGCGATAACCGATCATCGCCGTTACTATCCGTCGCTCAGAGCTATCGAAGCTTTCAAGAATATCCCAATCGAGTTCAATCTCGTGCCCGGCGAGGAAGTGCATCTTCCCGCAATAAACGGCTTCAGGGTCGATCCGCATACGATAAATTTCGGCGGCGAATACAGCATCAATTCGCTTGTCGAGGATGTGGCGGTCAAAGAAGTCGGCAAGGATAAAAAAGTCCGCGCAATAAGAGACGACTGCCCCGATGTCATGACTCAGGAGGAGTTCGCCGCGAAGATGACCGCACTCGCCAAGGATATAAAGGTTCCCGACAATGTCGATGCAATAACGGCGGCGGTGCTCAAATGGCTCTATGACGAGATAAGAAAAGCTGGCGGACTCGGAATATTCCCGCATCCGACATGGATAACAGGCGAAGCGTTCCATGTGTCCGATGCGCTCAACGATTGGCTCGTTGAAAATAAGATTTTCGATGCCTTTGAAGTGCTCGGCGGCGAGTTGTATTTTGAACAAAACGGCTATCAGACCGTGAGATATTACGAGGACAGAGCCCGCGGCTTCAAGTATCCCGTTGTCGGCAGCACGGATAGCCACTCCTGCACTCCCGAAAACAAGGGCGCATATATCTGCTCGACAATAGTGTTCTCGCCCGAAAACGAGAGAAAAGCGCTTATCGATTCGATAAAGAACTTCAGAAGCGTTGCCGTTGACACAATAAGCAAGGAGTTCAGACTTGTCGGCGAGATGAGATATGTCCGCTACGGCTGCTTCCTGCTCAAGAATTATTTCCCCATCCATGACGATGCCTGCTTTGAAGAGGGCAGACTCATGAAACAGGCGATATACGGCACCGAAGATGAAAAACAGGATGCAGTAAACACACTGACCGTAATGAACGGCAGAATGAAAAAGATGCTTAAAAAGTACTTCGCATTTTGATTTAAAAATAAAAACAACAATCCCCGGAAACCACAACGGTTTCCGGGGATTTGCTTCATTTTATCTTACTTGTTCAGCTCATCGAACATATCCTTGATCATCTTCTTGACCTGCGGGATAACATCGTCAACGGCGACCTTTTCATTGATGCTTTTTGTGCGGGTCATGACCTCGCAGCAGCCCTCGGCAAGGTTTCTCGGGCTGACGACAACTCTGACCGGGCAGCCGAGCAGGTCTGCGTCAGAGAACATAACGCCCGGGCGCACGTTTCTGTCGTCGTAAATAACTTCGATGCCGTCTTTCTGCATCTCGTCATAGAGCTTGTCTGCGAGCGCTTTCGCCTCTGCATCGTCCGCTCTCAGGCAGCACAGATGTACCTGCCACGGAGCTATCGTTATCGGCCAGATAGGACCGTAATCGTCGTGGCGAACTTCGCAGACGGAGGCGGCGAGTCTGCCGACGCCGATGCCGTAGCAGCCCATTATCGGATACTGCTCGTTGCCCTCCTTGTCGAGATAGGTCATGTGCATCGACTTCGTGTATTTCGTGCCGAGCTGGAATATGTTGCCGACCTCGATGCCGCGGGATATCTTTATCGTGTGCTTGCCGCACTGCGGGCAGATACCGCCGTCAACTATCTTCGCAAGGTCGTTGTATTCAACCTCGCCGACATCGCGCGGAATGTTGAGACCGACATAGTGGTGGTTCTCTTCGTTCGCGCCGCATGAGAGGTTAGTGGCACCCTTGAGCGAGTTGTCGAACAGAACCGTCATATTCTCAGGCAGACCGACGGGACCTATGAAGCCCGCGTGGAGTCCGCACTCCTCAGTGATAACCGCGGGGTGAACCGCCTCGCCGAGCAGGTTTGTGAGCTTCGTCTCGTTTATGTCAAGATCGCCGCGGACAAAGATAACAACATATTCGTCCGTCGCGTTCTTCTGATATACAACAGCCTTGCAGGACTTTTCAAGCGGGGAGTGGAGGAACTCGCAGATATCCTCGATGGTGTGGATGTTCGGTGTATATTCTTTCTTGAGCTCTTCAAGCACATCGTCAGCTTTATTTTCGACAATGCTCTGCGCCGCTTCCATGTTCGCACGGTAGTTGCACTCGGTGCAGACGGCTATCGAATCCTCGCCGACGGGGGTCAGAAGCATATACTCGTGAGAGATGCTGCCGCCCATCATGCCTGAGTCAGACTTGACTGTTATGACCTCGGGGATGCCTGCGCGCGCAAATATGCGGTTATATGCGTCGTAGCATTCCTGATAGTATTTTTCAAGATCCTCCTGCGAGGTGTGGAACGAGTAAGCGTCCTTCATCGTGAATTCGCGAACGCGGATAAGTCCGCCGCGCGGGCGTCCCTCGTCGCGGAACTTAGTCTGGATCTGATATATCATGAACGGATACTTGGTGTAGCTGTTGGCGTAGTCGCGCACGAGCTGAACCGCCGCTTCCTCGTGAGTCATGCCGAGTACCATGCGCGCATTGTTGCGGTCGGTGAAGCGAAGGAGCTCGCTGCCGACGCTCTCGTATCTGCCCGACTCATCCCAGAGTGAAGCGGGGAGAGCGACCGGGAACAGCACTTCCTGTCCGCCGATTTTGTCCATCTCGTCGCGGATTATATCCTCGATTTTCTTCGTTATGCGGCGCAGGGGCATATACTGCGAATAGATGCCGTTGGCAACGTTTTTCATATAGCCGCCGCGCAGCATGAGCGCGTGGCTGTCGATAACGCAGTCGGAGGGCTTCTCTTTGAATCTTTCGCCGACAAGCTTGTCAAGTTTCATCTTTCTTTTCATCCTTTCAAAAAAATAAGTCCCGGGCTCAAAAAGCCTGGGACAAACTATAAAGTCTGCGGTACCACCCAAGTTCGGACAAATATTGTCCGCTCTCAAAGCGACGAAAACCGTCTTTTCCGATAACGCCGGAATGCGTCAGCGCATTTGACGCTGCGGCTCCGGGGCGGGTTCGGAGTCTCTGCCGCTGAGACTTGCACCAACCGTCTCATCTCTCTGCCGGCATAAAAACCTACTTTTCCTCTTCATAGCCTTTAACAGTCAATAATTCTACTATGCCGCCGTTTAAAAGTCAATGCCTGCCGCAGTATTTTTTCAAAATTTTACGGTAAAATACATTTTGAATATTGATTTTCAATATGCTCTTATATTATAATTGACTAAAAATATATCTTGTGAAAGGATATTTGTATCATGGCTGCACAAAACAAAACAAGACCGTTCGGTATGCGGGATTATTTCGGCTATGCGATGGGCGATTTCGGCTGCAACATGAGCTTTGCGCTGATAACGAACTATCTCATGCTGTTCTATACCCAGTATATCGGACTTAAGCTCAGCGACTGGGCTTGGATAATCGTTGTCGGCAAAGTATGGGACGCTATAAACGATCCACTTATAGGCGGCATGGTCGATAATGTCCGCATAGGCAAGGGCAGCAAGTTCATGCCGTGGATAACCATAGGCGGCAGCGCGCTGATAATTTTCACCACGCTCTCGTTTATGCCGATAGCCTCTATGAGCTATATCTTCAAGGTCATCTACTGCCTTGTTATTTATTGCATCTGGTCGGTCGCTTATACGATGGCAAACGTGCCTTACGGAGCGCTCCATTCGTGCATTACAAACGACCCCTCGAAGCGCACGAATCTCTCTACCTTCAGATCGATAGGCGCAGGCCTCGCGCAGGTGCTTGCTATGCTTCTGCCCCTTATCGTCTATGATAAGGACAACAACCTCATTGGCTCAAGAATGGTTTATGTTGCGCTTGTCTGCTCGGCTATAGGCTTCATCGGCTTTATGCTCGTGCGCCTGCTCGTAACCGAGCGTGTCGTTGCCGAAGCACACGACAAAACAGAAAAAATGAGTTATCTCAAAGCGGTCAAGGGTTTCTTCACAAACCGTCCGCTGCTCGCAATAACCGCTGTTTCGTTCGTCCAGGTCATCTGCTTTATGTCAATGACCTCGGTCAATAGTATTATATTCCAG
>JBNMIN010000027.1:0-24967 GCA_050873305.1 Oscillospiraceae bacterium | reverse complement strand
CGCCGCCATGACATCATCCTCTACCCTGCCGAAAAGCAGGTTCAAAAGCGGGCGTTCAAAGACGAGAATAAGAACGGATATAACAACCGAGCTGACAACCGAAAACATCAATAATTGGCTTGCGGCTTTGCCCGCCTGCTCGTTATCTTTGCTACCGATATACTGACTGATTATTACAGCGCCGCCGGATGCAAGGGCGGAGAATAGAAAAATCGCAACGGTGTTGAAGGAGTTTACAAGCGACACGCCGGAAACCGCCGCATCGCCGACGAAGCTGACGACAAATGTATCCGCCATGCCGACGAGCAAAAGTAAAAATTGCTCGATAAACAGCGGAATTATCATCGCCCGCAGGTCTTTGTTTGTAAACATCCTGTCGTTCATTAAAAGCCGTCAATCCTCTGATTAGTTGATATATAGATATTTTATCATATGTTGGGGGATAAATCTACCGAAGTAAAGCTAAAAAGTAAAATCGGCACACGGATATATCTGATAACATCCATATGATTTTATAATTTGTTGCTTGCTTGTTTGTTAGTTGTGTTTGATTACATAATCAAAAGCAGTCCGTTTTCAACCGACTTAAAATAGCCACAGTCCTTGAAAATACTGGGTAGTGAAAAATGAATAGTGAAGAGGTAATAAGTAAAACTCCCGCACTTTCGTGCGGGAGTTTTGGCTGGGATGGCTGGATTCGGACCAGCGAATGACGGAGTCAAAGTCCGTTGCCTTACCCCTTGGCTACACCCCAAAATATCTGTAATATATAAAAAACGCAAAACATTTCTGCTTTGCGTTGGTTTACTGGGGTGGATAATCGGATTCGAACCGATGACCTCCAGGGCCACAACCTGGCACTCTAACCAACTGAGCTATACCCACCATTTAGTTTGCTGCGGGCACATCAAGAGATATGCCCGCAGGCTTGGCGCGCTTGAAGGGACTCGAACCCCTGACCCACTGCTTAGAAGGCAGTTGCTCTATCCACCTGAGCTACAAGCGCGTATTGGAGCGGGTGATGGGAATCGAACCCACGTAACCAGCTTGGAAGGCTGGAATTCTACCATTGAACTACACCCGCAGTTAATTGCCGCTCTGTGACGACGGCAATTATTTTAACAAATAACTTTCGATATGTCAAGTGTTATGGCAAGATTTATTTAAAAAATCATTCACATTTTGTCGGCTCGTATCCGGCATCCTTGACAGCGTTCATTATAACGGCGTTATCGACATCATTTTTGAGCGTAAGCACCGCTTTTTTATCCTCAAGGCTGACTTCAACGCTCTCTACTCCGTCGAGTGCTTCGAGTGCCTTCTGAACATGCGCAGTACAGTGATTGCACATCATACCTTCGATATAAACTGTCTTTTTCATAGCTGTTTCCTCCGTATTTTTTATATTATCTTCTGCCGGCATAAGCTCGGGGAGCTTGACCGGCGGTTTTGACTTGCCTTTAAACGGGCGATCGGGCTTGAAGAAATTGAGTCTGAGCGCATTGGTAACGACGCAGAAGCTCGAAAGGCTCATTGCCGCCGCGCCAAACATGGGATTGAGCGCGATATTGAACACGGGTATCAGCGCGCCTGCAGCGATTGGAATACCGATGCAGTTATAGAAGAACGCCCAGAACAGATTCTCGTGAATATTCCTGAGAACCTGGCGCGAAAGGCGTATTGACGCCGCAACATCGCGGACGCTCGACTTCATCAGCACAACGTCAGCCGCATCGAGCGCAACATCGGCTCCTGCGCCTATAGCAATACCCGTATCCGCCTGAGTGAGTGCGGGCGCATCGTTTATACCGTCGCCGACCATGGCGACCGTGCCATATTTCTGGAGCTTTTTGACTACATCCGCCTTGTCACCCGGGAGCACATCGGACACGACATTTTCTATGCCTATCTGCTTTGCCACAGCGAGTGCCGTGCGTCTGTTATCGCCCGTGAGCATAACGGTTCTGACACCCATGCTCTGAAGCTCGGATATCGCCTGCTTGCTGTCGTCCTTTACAACATCGGCGACCGCGATTATACCGGCAAGCTTGCCGTCAAGAGCGAAATACAACGGCGTTTTACCCTCGCCTGCGAGTCTCTCGCCGGCAGATTCCATTGCGGAATCGAGAATTCCTTTTGATTTGAGCAGGGATGCGTTGCCGCCTATCGCAGACTTTCCGTTTATCTCCGCGCTGACTCCGTGACCGGGCAGAGCGGAGAAGCCCTGTGCCTCGTCAGCGATTATATTGCTCTCCCCTGCCTTGCGCGTTATCGCTGCGGCGAGTGGATGTTCGCTCTTACTTTCGAGCGAAGCCGCGAGTTTCAGCAGCGAATCATTATTAAATCCATCGGCGGGCACGATATCGGTGACCTGCGGCTTGCCCTGAGTCAACGTTCCGGTCTTGTCGAGAACGACTATCTGGGTTTTTCCGGTCTGTTCAAGTGCGGTCGCAGTCTTGAACAGCACTCCGTGCTTTGCGCCCATGCCGCTGCCGACCATTATCGCGACCGGGGTTGCAAGTCCGAGAGCGCACGGGCAGCTGATAACAAGAACGCTTATTGCGCGTGCAAGCGCAAAGCTGAACGGGCGGCCGGAAATAAGCCACGCCACACCCGCAACAAGAGCTATCGCCATAACAGTCGGGACGAACACGCCCGACACTTTATCGGCGATTTTCGCTATCGGAGCTTTTGTTGCCGAGGCGTTTTCGACCATATCTATTATCTGGCTGAGCGTCGTATCCTCGCCGACACGCGTTGCTTCGCAAGTAAGAAATCCGTTCTGATTGAGCGTAGCCGCGCTGACGAGGCTTCCCGGCGCTTTGTCAACAGGGATGCTCTCGCCGGTAAGCGCCGATTCATCAACCGCGCTCTCACCGCTTATAACTCTGCCATCAACAGGGATGCTCTCGCCTGGTCTGACAACAAAAGTATCCCCCTTTACGACTTCCTCCGCAGGTATAACCTGCTCCTTGCCGTCCCTTATCACACAGGCGGTTTTCGGCGCAAGATCCATGAGGCTCTTTATCGCATCTGTTGTGCGTCCTTTGCTTACGGCTTCGAGATATTTACCGACGGTTATAAGCGTCAGTATCATTGCCGCCGACTCGAAATAGAGTCCGTGAAGATGGTGCATCGCCATCTGAACATTGCCGTTCACTGCCGCGTTGCACATCTCAAAGAGTACCGCTGTGCTGTATATATAAGCCGCCGCGCTTCCGAGCGACACGAGTGTGTCCATGTTCGGCGCGCCGTGAAAAAGGCTCTTGGTTCCGCTGATAAAAAACCGCTGATTTATAACCATAACAGCTGTTGTCAGCAGGAGCTGATAAAGTCCTATTGCAAGCGGATCCGAAGCAAATATCTGCGGAACGGGCCAGCCCCACATCAGGTGTCCCATCGAGACATACATCAGCGGGAGGAGCAGCGCGACCGAGGCTATAAGCCTATGGAGTATTTTTTTCGGCTCGTTGCTTTCGAGCGATGCTTTTTTGTTTTCTTTTTTGCCGCCCTGATTCTGCGGCGATGCGCCGTAGCCCGCCGCAGACACGGCTGAGCATATTTTTTCGGCAGTGGCAGGTGAAGAGAAATCGACGGTCATGGAATTTGTCAGCAGGCTGACCGTCACCTCTTTCACGCCCTCGACCCCGCGCACCGCGCGCTCAACATGGGCGCTGCACGCGGCACAGGTCATGCCGGTAACATCAAATTTTTCCATTTATCTCACTCCAATCATTTGAGCTTCTTTATGAGTTCCACAGCCTCCGCTATGACCTCATCGTCGCCCTTTTTTATCCCCTCGGCGACACAGGTTTCCATATGCTCTTCAAGTATAATATAGCCGACATTTCTCAGCGCATTCTGCGCGGCGGCGAGCTGAATAAGAATATCGCCGCAATATCGGTTATCGTCGAGCATATTTTTTATTCCGCCGAGCTGTCCGATTATCCGGCTGAGCCTGTTTTGAAGAGCTTTTACGGTCTCATCGCTCCGCGGCGTCGACTTATGCCGACAGCATTCGCAGCATTTATTTTCATTCTCCATTCTGTCATCTCCCGTTTCTGTCTTTAGCTTGATTATATACCCCCGTAGGGTATTTGTCAACACCGTTTTTTATATTATTTTATCCAAACCGTCCAAAGCAAATAAAAAAGAGCCGCCCATTTCTGAGCAGCTCCCAAAAATTTTGATTTTTTAAGCGATTATATATTCTCGAAGCCGCTGAAGCCCTTGAATATACGCTCGTCGTACTCGTTGTTCTCGTCCTTATCGTGGAGGGGATACCAAACCTGAGCAAAGAACGGATTGACCTTTGCTTCGGCATCATATGCCCAGTGGAACTTCTTGCCTTCGCTGTCGGAGGGAAGCTCTTTCGGGCACCAATGGCCGCCCTTAAGAACAAGGTTCGGGGTCATCTCAAACTCATGGCCGTGAGCGCACTTCCACTTGAGAGGAGTGAACAGGTCGCCCTTGGTCATCTCGGTCGAGAGGCACTCGCCGCCGCGGAAAGCAGCAGCCTTCTTCATATCCTCGAGGTCAAGCTCGCTCTCGGGCTTGCTCTCGTCATAACCGTGGTCAAGAAGGGTAACTTCTTCGGTGGGACGCTCGATCTTGAAGGTATCCCAGTTGCCGATAGCTTCCCAGTTCTTCTTGGAGCCATAGTAAGCGGTGATTCTGTCTTCAACATTGTTGGAGATCCACCACATGGTGCCGTAAATCTCGGTGTTTGCAAGCTTCTTCATGAAGGTCTTCTTAAGAATACCTGCGAAGGGCTTTGCAAGGAAAGCGAGTTTATAGTAAGGTGCAACCTGAGTCATCATCTGCTTGAAGTATGCCTTCACGGGGATGTTGGCTCTGAAGTGCAGGTACTCCTCAAGCTTATCCGAGTCAGCATACCACTGACCGTGGAAGTTGCGGAGGATGAACCAGTTGGCATCAAAGAGCTTCTTGGTGGAGCCGATGCCGAGAGTGCCGAGGAGCAGCTCCTCGAACTCAAAGTTGGTGAGTCTGTATTCCTTACCGCTGCCGATGTTGTAGAACTTTCTCCAGAAGTCCTCGGGAACGTCGGGCTCGCAGATGTTTGCAAGAAGGCGGCCGGAATCCTCAACAGTTGCCCACTCAAGCACGCCGTTTATCGGAACATGGAACATGATGGGGTCGATGTTCTTGAGGATGTCGGGATAAAGGATACCGGACTGGCGGAGCGATACCCAATACTTAAGGCCGGACTCAGCGAAAATGCTCTCAGCGATAACCTTGCTTATTGCATAGTGGTCATAGATGCTGATTTTGATCGGGTCGCCGGTTCTTGCCCAGTGGATAGGAGCGTTTCTGTCGCCGGTCTCGGCAACGGTGCCGATATAAACAACCTTGATCTCGTCCTTATTGGGCTGAGCCTTGACGGCGTCAACTATGTTCTTAGCAGCGGTGGTGTTGGTCTGGATGGTTCTTGTCGGATAATAGTCAGCCGAAGGCGAGACCATTCCGCCGACATGGAGAACATAATCTGAACCCTCAACGCACTTGAGAACATCGTCATATTTCTTCAGGTCGCCCCAGACGATCTTAACGCTGGGATCATTAAGGTAATTTGCGAATTTCTTTCTGTTTTTCTCACTGTCGCGAAGAAGCAGAACTATGTTGAGCTTGTCTTTCTTGCTGTAAAGCTCTTTGAAGCCTGCCCAGCCCATATGACCGGAAGCGCCGGTGAGAAACACTGTCTTTTTTTCTGCCATGAGTGTTTTCCCTCCATTTGCATTATTACAGAGTGTATGATAGCACATTAAAATGCGTTTTATTTTATATTTTAGCATTATATGTCAAAAATTACACTCAAGTGCAAAAAATATAAGCGCAAATGTATCGATAAAGCCTTATCGGTGTATCTCGAGAAAGCGGGATATATTTTCGACAGTTCTTCTGTCGAGAAAGTGTTCGATGAGCTCAGTCTGGCGCAGCTCGGATTCACTCGAATTCATGCGGCGCAGCAGGCTCTCTATAACATCGTGGCGGAAAATAAGATACTCGCCTATTCCCCTGCCGCGCTTGGTGAGATATATTGTTCCGTATTTTTCAAATGTCACAAGTCCCGTCTCGCTGAGCTTATGCACCATTTTAGATGCGGACGATTCGCTGACATTTATCTTTCGCGCGAGCACGCCGAGGCGAACCGAGCCGGACTGAGGACAGTTGCGGCAGATCATCTCTAGATAATCTTCCTGCGACGCCGTGAGTCCGTATTCTCCCCTGTATTCGCTGCCGTTGAAGGTAAAAAATTTTTCGCCGCCGTCCATGCTCATTCACCCTTTTCGCAGATGCCGATATTATGGTATCGGGAAACTTTCTTTCCCCGGGTAAACCTATATTAAAGGGTGAATCAAATTATGAGTCTTGTCTCTTTGAATACATTATCGGTCGGCGAACAGGCATATGTAAACAAACTCGGATTCGGCGCGAACGATAGGCGCAGAATGCAGGACATCGGTCTTATCGACGGAACGCGCGTCGAGTGTCTCGGCAAAGCGATATCCGGCGACCCGGCGGCGTATTTAATTCGCGGTGCAGTCATAGCGCTCAGAAGCGAAGACGCCGCAAAAATAGCAGTCAGCAAGATATGACGGCGCGGAGGCGGTAAAATTGGGACTGACGCGCACTTCAACGGGAAAGCACAGCATAGATGCAAATACGCCCGCTCTCAAATCTGATCCCGGCGATATAGTGATAGCTCTCGCCGGGAATCCGAACGTCGGAAAAAGCACTGTGTTCAACGCCCTGACCGGCATGAATCAGCACACCGGCAACTGGACGGGAAAAACAGTCGCCACCGCCTGCGGGTCGTTCAGAAAAAACGGAAAGAATCATATTCTGGTCGATCTCCCCGGCACATACTCGCTCTTCACGCACTCAGTCGAAGAGGAAGTGGCGCGGGATTTCATACTCAGCGAAAATGCCGACGCCTGCATAGTTGTTTGCGACGCGACATGCCTTGAGCGAAACTTAAATCTTGTTTTGCAGATAATTGAAATAACTCCGCGCACTGTCGTTTGCATTAATCTCATGGACGAGGCGAAGAGAAAGAAGATATCAGTTGATATTCCCGCCCTGTCGCGCGAGCTCGGCGTGCCGGTAGTCGGAACCAGTGCGCGCAGCGGCAAGGGTCTCGGCGAGCTGATTGACGCGGTTGATTCAGTAATATCAGAAAAGCCCGCTCCCATAGAGCCTGTGCATTATGGGAGCGGAATCGAAGAAGCAATTAAAATACTTACGCCCGCTCTGAGCGAAAATTCAAGCCACCCGCGGCGCGATGCAATGCGGATACTCTCTGGAGAAATTGAAACGCCCAACACAGCGCAAAATGCAGCAAAGCTTGCAAATGAAGTAATTGACAGATACGGGCTGACGCATGAAACGATACGCGACAAAGCGGCAATAGCCGCCGTTATGAGGGCTGAAAATATATTCAAGAAATGTGTCACAACAAGCGCAAAGCACTCGGCGGCAGACAGAAGGCTCGACCGCATATTCACAGGTCGTGCCGGGATATTCGCCATGCTCCTGCTTCTCGCCGCCGTGCTGTGGCTGACTGTATACGGGGCCAACTATCCGTCAAATCTGCTGTTTTCGGCTTTTGATGCGCTCGGAGCAAAATTGCGGCAATTACTATATCTGATAAACGCTCCCGATATTCTGACGAGCGCGCTCATTGACGGAGTATACAGAGTTCTGACATGGGTCGTTGCTGTCATGCTCCCGCCGATGGCGATATTCTTTCCGCTGTTCACGCTGCTCGAAGATTCGGGATATCTGCCGAGGGTAGCTTTCAATCTTGACCACAGGTTCAAGAAATCCGGTGCGTGCGGAAAACAGGCGCTGACAATGTGTATGGGATTCGGCTGCAACGCGGCAGGAGTTACCGGATGCCGCATAATCGACTCGCCGCGTGAGCGCCTCATGGCGGCAGTCACGAACGGATTCGTGCCATGCAACGGGCGATTTCCGACACTGATATCGCTGATTTCACTGTTTATCGTCGGCGCACTGCCCGCTCCGTTTGACTCGTTTGTCGGAGCCGCCCTGCTGACAGCGCTTATAGTTCTGTCTGTCTTTGCGACTTTCGCAGCGTGTTCCCTGCTTTCAAAGACGATTCTTCGCGGAGTACCGTCGTCATTCACACTCGAGCTGCCGCCGTATCGGCGACCGCAGATAGGCAAAGTTATAGTACGCTCCATATTCGACCGCACGCTCTTTGTGCTGGGGCGTGCCGCGGCTGTTGCGGCTCCCGCCGGGCTTATAATATGGATAAGCGCGAACATAAAAATAAGCGGCACAAGCATTTTTTCATACTGTTCGGATTTTCTCGACCCACTCGCGCGGCTCTTCGGCATGGACGGAGTTATTCTGACTGCGTTCATTCTCGGATTTCCGGCAAACGAGACAGTCGTGCCGATAATGCTCATGGGCTATCTCGCCGACAGCGGCATCTCGCAGACTGACGGCGCTGCACTGCACACACTGCTCACGGCAAACGGCTGGGACATAAAAACAGCCATATGTGTGATAATCTTCATGCTTTTCCACTGGCCGTGCTCAACAACTCTGATAACGGTAAAAAAAGAGACGGGCAGCATGAAATGGGCTGTTATCGCCGCGCTTCTGCCGACCGCCGCAGGGCTTATATTATGTTTTGCCGTGTCTCATATTTTCGCGCTCATCTGAGATAGCAAGTCCGGAACTTCAGATAGCTCTTTTATTGTGTAGTCCGGCTTTATGCCGCTATCGTTTTCTATTCCCTTGGGATTGAACCAAACGGTTGTTATGCCGGCGTTTATGCCGCCTTTTATATCTGAGCTCAGACTGTCTCCGATTATGACCGTTTCGCTGAGCGAAAAATCGGGTATCTCCGCAAAACAGATATCAAAGAACTGCTTGTCCGGCTTATTGGCGCCGAGAACCTGAGATATAAATATACCGGCCATATATTTTGCAATTCCGGAGCTTCCTATCCTGCCCTCCTGCACCTTTGCGGTACCGTTTGAGACTATATAGAGTCTATACTTTCCATAAAGCTCATCGAGCAGCTCTGGTGCGCCGGGCATAAAATAGTGACCGATTGCAAGCATACTTTCATAATATGCGGTCGCCTTTACGGGATCGCACTCAACGCCTATCGTTTTAAACAGCTCGCGGTAGCGTCCGACTTTGACTTCTTCGCGAGAGATCTCACCGAGTTCGAGGCGCTTCCAGTGGGCTGCGTTTATTGTGCTGTAGAGAGCCAGCGTCTCCTCGGTCGGGTCGATGCCGAAATGCACAAGTGTTTTTGTGAGAGCTATTTTCTCCGCCTTATGAAAATCGAAGAGCGTATCATCCAAGTCAAAAAGCACATTTCTTATCATCACAAACCTCCGCGAACTTTTTCGACTATTATAGCACTGATTTTATTTCTATAGAGTATATATCAGAATTTTTTACCGAATATTTTTCGTTGCGAGGCACTTGTTCACAATTTGTTTAAATTCGAGTGGTACGATTGTCGCGGTCATAATATGGGAACACTTGGGAGGCCGCACAAAAATGAATAATGCAACAGAAAACAGACGAAAAAAAGCACTTCTGATAGTCAATCCCTGCGCGGGAAAGAACAGAACAAGATCGGATCTCGGTGAGATAGTTAACGCCTTTCCGGACGGCGTTTTCGACTTCACCATCAAATACACCACCTGTCAAGGCGACGCGGTGAATATAGCACGCGACTTTGCCGAGGGACACGACCTTGTTATCTGCTGCGGCGGAGACGGCACGCTCAACGAGACTATAAACGGACTGATGAGCGCAGGGGCAAATATTCCGATAGGCTATCTGCCGATGGGTTCGACAAACGACCTTGCGGTGACGCTCGGAATACCGACAAAGCTCAACGAAGCCGCTGAGCTTATCGCCTCCGGGCACACAAACGGATACGATGTCGGCGACTACAACGGACATCAGTTTTCATATGTCGCCTGCTTCGGCCCCGGCACAAAGATATCATACAGCACCCCGCAGAAGATGAAAAATCTGCTCGGATACAGCGCATACATGATAAACGGCTTTTTCCTGCATCTTATTCCCGCTCTCGCCGATGTCAAGCCGAGACATATTAAAATAGAATATGACGGAAATGTGCTTGAGGACGATTTCTATTTCGGCTCGTTTTCAAATTCCACTTCTGTCGCAGGTCTTTTCAAATTTGACAAAGACGATGTCAAGCTTGACGACGGAAAATTCGAGCTTCTGCTCGTGCGCAAGCTCTCGAACCCGCTCGCGGCGTTCAACATGCTCCACAGAATAATGAAGCGCGACTTCGACGGCGACTCTCTTATATACATAAAGGCTTCCGAAGTGAAACTCACATTTGAAAAGCCCGAGATATGGACGCTTGACGGAGAATGCGGCGGCGAAGCAACGCAGGTGAATCTTAAAGTTCTTCACCGCGCCGTGAACATATTCTCGCCCGAAAATCCGATGTTCTCGCACAGAGAAAGCAAAGAAGAAGCAGCCGTATAAACCGCAAAAGTTTTATCCGCAGACTAAGCTCTGCGGATATTTTTTTGTGTTTTTATATTGCTATTGATTTCTTGCGGCCGAGCTATTATAATGTTGTAGATTTTGCGGCTTATATGTGGTATTATATTTACATATATAGTGTTGCATTCAACCGCCGTCTTATCGGCGGAACCCACAGGAGGACACAGCATGAATCTTGTTCATCTGAAATACGCAGTTGAAGTGGCTGAGACCGGGTCTATAAACAAGGCTTCGGAGAAGCTCTATGTCAGCCAGCCCAACCTCAGCAGAGCAATAAAGGAGCTCGAAGCGAGCCTCGGAGTTACCATATTCGACCGAAGCGCAAAGGGAATGGTGCTGACGCCGGACGGCGAGGTTTTTGTGCGCTACGCCCGCTCGATACTCCGTCAGGTCGACGCTATCGAAGAAGTGTTCAGCAAGGGCACGACCGAGAAGAAGAAATTCTCGATATCCGTGCCGAGAGCAAGCTATGTGACCGACGCATTCGCCGAGTTTTCAAAGCTTCTCGACAAGGACACACCGGTTGAGATATTCTACAAAGAGACCAACTCCATGCGCTCGATGAAGAACATTCTCCAGGATGAATACAAGCTCTGCATAATCCGCTACGCCGAGAGCTACGACAAATATTACAAATCGACATTCGACGAAAAGGGACTCACCTACGAGCTTATAACCGAGTTTCAATATGTTCTGCTCATGAGCAAGGACAGCCCGCTCGCAGAGAAAGAGAACATCACCTTCGATGATCTTCGCAACCGCATTGAGATAGCGCACGCCGATCCGTATGTGCCGTCCCTGCCGCTGTCCGAAGTCAAGAAAGAAGAACTGCCGGATAATTCGCAAAGGCGCATATTCGTGTTCGAGAGAGCGAGCCAGTTTGAACTGCTCTCGCGCAACCCCGACACTTTCATGTGGGTCTCCCCCATTCCGCAGGAGCTGCTCGACAGATACGGGCTCATCCAGCGCGTCTGCCCGGAGAACACACGCAAATATAAAGACGTGCTGGTTCACCGCAAGGATTATGAACTGACCGAGCTTGACAATATGTTTATAGAACAGCTTGTCAAAGCAAAGCGAAAGACTTTCGGATAAAGGAGAAACTGTAGAATGAAATGGTTTATCGCATCCGACATTCACGGCAGCGCGTACTACTGCCGAAAGATGCTTGAAAGATACAAAGCCGAAAACGCCGACCGCATGCTTCTGCTCGGCGATATACTCTATCACGGTCCGCGAAACGACCTGCCGGAAGGCTACGCGCCCAAAGAGGTCATCGGGATGCTCAACGCGATGAAAGATGAGATTCTCTGCGTGCGCGGAAACTGCGAAGCCGAAGTCGATCAGATGGTGCTGAAGTTCCCGATTCTCGCCGACTACGCGATAATCGACCTCGGGGACAGCATTATTTACGCAACACACGGACATATATACAACGAAAATAATCTTCCGCCAATGAAAAAAGGTGACATTCTTCTACACGGGCACACGCATGTTCCGAAGTGCGTTGAGCATGAAGATTATACATATATGAATCCCGGTTCGGTCTCGATACCGAAAGAGAACAGCCATCACGGCTACATGACGCTCGAAAATAAAAAATTTGTCTGGAAAGATCTCGACGGAAACGTCAAAAAAGAGTTCATTCCAGGTCAATAACACCATAAAAAAACTGAATATCCCCCACTATCTGTAAACTATGCCGAATAAAGGTAAAGGTATATCGATATCAATAATATCGATATATAAAAGTCGTAATTCCCTTTTGCGTTGTTATGCGATAGAATAGTATTGGTCAGAAGTCAGACTACTACTTTTCAGGAGGTGCAGCATGAAAACTACGGACGTGTCCAGAGCTGCTCTGGGACGCATCCCTGTTTATCTCAAATTTCTTGAGAGTCTGCCGCAAGATGTCGAAACGGTCTCGGCGACAACGATAGCAAAGGCATTGGGCTTCGGCGAGGTTCAGGTTCGAAAGGATCTCGGAGCGATATGCGGCTCCGGCAAGCCGAGAATCGGTTACACCGCAGCCGACCTCAAAGAAAGCCTTGAAAGCCTCATCGACAGCCGCAACGGCAAAACGGTGATAGTCGGCGCAGGAAAGCTCGGAAGAGCGCTGCTCGACTACGGCGGATTTTCCGACTACGGGCTTGACATTCTTGCGGCGTTCGACACGGATGTTTCGCAGAATAACGCAAGCGGAAAACCGATACTGCCGATTGACAAACTACATGATTTCTGCAAAGAAAACAATGTCAGCATCGGAGTTATTGCAGTGCCGTCAAAGGCGGCGCAGGAAGTATGCGACAAGCTCTGTCAAAGCGGCATAAAAGCCATAATGAGCTTTGCGCCGTGCAAACTCACCGCACCCGAGGGCGTAGCGATCCAATATGAAAACATGGCTCTCTCGCTCGCACACCTGAAAACACAGATAAAACAGTAAACCGTTTAGGGGGATAAAAATCATGAACAACGAAAGAAAAATCATCGACAGCGTTGAAACACTCGAATCAGCTCTCGCTTCGCTCAAAGAGGCAGAGAAGAAGTTTTCAACTTACACCCAGGAGCAGGTAGACAAAATCTTCCTCGCCGCCGCTTCCGCCGCAAACAAGGCAAGAATACCGCTTGCAAAGATGGCGGTCGAAGAGACAGGCATGGGCGTTGTTGAAGACAAGGTCATAAAGAACAACTACGCGGCAGAATATATTTACAATGCCTACAAAAACACAAAAACCTGTGGTATAATTGAAGAGGACAAGGCATACGGCATAAAGAAGATTGCCGAGCCCGTCGGCGTTATCGCGGCGGTCATACCCACGACGAACCCGACTTCCACCGCTATATTCAAGTGCCTGCTTGCCATCAAGACCAGAAACGCCATTATCATCAGCCCCCATCCCCGCGCCAAGAAGTCAACCGCGGCGGCCGCAAAGGTAGTTCTCGATGCGGCAGTCAAGGCAGGCGCACCCGAGGGCATCATTGAGTGGATCGACACTCCGAGCCTTGAGATGACGAACCTCGTCATGAAAGAGGCGGATATAATTCTCGCCACCGGCGGCCCCGGAATGGTCAAGGCGGCATATTCCTCCGGCAAGCCCGCAGTCGGCGTCGGCGCCGGCAACACGCCCGCTATAATCGACGACACCGCTGATATTGTCCTCGCGGTCAACTCGATAATCCACTCCAAGACATTCGACAACGGCATGATCTGCGCTTCCGAGCAGTCCGTTATAGTTCATAAGAATGTCTACGACGCAGTCAAGACAGAATTCGCGGCTCGCGGATGCTACTTCCTTGACCCCGAGGAGACCGAAAAGGTCAGAAAGACCATTCTTATAAACGGCGCACTCAACGCCAAGATAGTCGGTCAGTCGGCTTTCAGAATCGCAGAGCTTGCGGGAGTAACCGTTCCCGAGGGTACAAAGATACTTATCGGCGAAGTCGAGAGCGTTGACCTCTCCGAGGAGTTCGCTCACGAGAAGCTCTCCCCCGTGCTTGCAATGTACAAAGCTGAGGACATTCACGACGCATTCAACAAGGCTGAACAGCTTATTGCAGACGGCGGCTACGGTCACACGTCTTCGATATATCTCAACGAAATAACCGAGCATGAGAAGCTCGACGAGTTCGCGGCGCGCATGAAGACCTGCCGTATTCTCGTCAACACCCCCTCCTCCCACGGCGGCATCGGCGATCTTTACAACTTCAAGCTCGCGCCCTCGCTCACCCTCGGCTGCGGCTCATGGGGCGGCAACAGCGTCAGCGAGAATGTCGGTGTCAAGCATCTTATCAACATCAAGACTGTGGCTGAGAGGAGAGAGAACATGCTTTGGTTCAGAGCACCTGAGAAGGTCTACATCAAGAAGGGCTGCCTGCCCGTCGCGCTCGACGAGCTCAAGAACATCATGGGCAAGAAAAGAGCGTTCATCGTCACCGATAACTTCCTTTACAAAAACGGCTATACCAAACCGATAACCGATAAGCTCGACGAGATGGGCATTGTCCACGCGACATTCGGCGACGTTGCTCCCGACCCGACTCTCCAGTGCGCCGAAAAGGGCGTTGAGCAGATGAGAGCTTTCGAGCCCGACACGATAATCGCCCTCGGCGGCGGCTCCGCGATGGACGCGGCAAAGATCATGTGGGTTCTCTATGAGCATCCCGAAGCGGACTTCATGGACATGGCTATGCGCTTTATTGATATCCGCAAGCGTGTCTACACCTTCCCGAAGATGGGCGAAAAGGCATATTTCATCGCCATCCCGACCTCGGCAGGTACCGGCAGTGAGGTAACCCCGTTCGCTGTTATCACCGACGAGACCACCGGCATCAAGTATCCCCTTGCCGACTATCAGCTCATGCCAAACATGGCAATAGTTGACACGGATTTCCATATGAGCGCACCCAGAGGACTAACCGCCGCTTCAGGTATTGACGCAGTCACCCACGCGCTTGAAGCCTACGCTTCCGTTATGGCTACCGACTACACCGACGGACTCGCAAAGCAGGCGCTCAAGGTCATATTCGACTATCTGCCCCGCGCATACGAGAACGGTCAGACCGATGTCGAAGCCCGCGAGAAGATGGCGAACGCCGCAACAATGGCAGGTATGGCTTTTGCGAACGCTTTCCTCGGCGTCTGCCACTCCATGGCGCATAAGCTCGGCGCTTATCACCACCTCCCCCACGGCGTTGCAAACGCGCTGATGATTGAAGAGGTTCTCCGCTTCAACGCTGCGGAAGCTCCCGCAAAGATGGGCACTTTCCCGCAGTACGACCATCCGCACACCCTTGCTCGCTATGCAGAGGTTGCCGACAGCCTCGGACTTGGCGGCAAGAACGACAAGGAGAAGCTTGAGAATCTTATAAAAGCTATCAACGAGCTCAAGGAGCGCGTCGGAATAAAGAAGACAATCAAAGACTACGGCATTGACGAGAAATACTTCCTCGACACTCTCGACGAGATGACCGAAAACGCATTCGACGATCAGTGCACCGGCGCAAACCCGAGATACCCGCTCATGAGCGAGATAAAGCAGATGTATCTCAACGCATACTACGGCAAGAAGCACTTTGAAGAGAAGCCCATGCCGACCGAGGCAGACATCGCCGAGGACGACAGCGCCCACAACTTCAAGCAGGCTTACCGCAGAGCGGAGAACGGCAAGAACAAGGCATAAGGAGGGTTCACAATGAATCTTGACAGAATCATAGCAGTAAGGAACAACAAGACAGTCTACCGCGACGGCGACCGCTGCCTCAAGGTTTTCAACGAAGGCTATTCAAAGGCCGACGTGCTCAACGAGGCGCTCAACCAGGCGCGTATTGAAGAGACCGGGCTCAACATTCCGAGAGTTCTCGAGGTTACGGTCATCGACGGCAAATGGACAATAGTGTCCGACTATATCAAGGGCAAGACGCTCGCACAGCTGATGCAGGAGAATCCCGAGAAGAAGGATGAATATCTCAACCTTTTCGTCGACCTCCAGCTTGAGATGCACTCAAAGACCTGCCCCCTGCTCAACAAGCTCAAGGACAAGATGAATAGAAAGATCTGCCAGACCGATCTTTCCGCAACGGTCAGATATGACCTGCACACCCGCCTTGAGTCGATGCCCAAGCACAACAAGGTCTGCCACGGCGATTTCAACCCCTCGAATATTATAATCACCGACGACGGCACACCTTATATCATCGACTGGTCGCACGCCACTCAGGGCAACGCCTCAGCCGACGCCGCGCGCACATATCTCCTCTTCTGGCTCAACGGAGATATTGACGCCGCGAAGAAGTATCTGAATCTTTTCTGCGAGAAGAGCGATACAGCGATACAGTATGTCCAGAAATGGATGCCCATCGTTGCCGCATCACAGACGGTCAAGGGCAACGCTGCGGAGCGCGAATTCCTCCACTCGTGGATCGATGTTGTTGATTACTCGTGAAAGAGGTGAAATGAATGAAAATAACCGTTTGCATCGGTTCCTCCTGCCACATCAAGGGATCGCGCCAGGTAGTCGAACAGCTCCAGTACCTTATAAGAGAAAACAATCTTGACGACAAGGTGGAGCTCTCCGGCACCTTCTGCATGGGCAAATGCCAGCAGGGCGTGTGCGTCACGGTGGACGACAAGTTCTTCTCCGTGAAGCCCGATACAGTCAAAGACTTCTTCAGCGAAAACGTTCTTGCAAAGGTCTGAAACATATGATAATCCAGATTTGCGTAGGCTCTGCCTGCCACCTCAAGGGTTCGGAAAAGATCGTCGGGCTGTTTGAGGACGCTCTGAAAAAATATGACCTCGAAAACGATGTTACACTTGCCGGCAGCTTCTGCACCGGCAGGTGCAACCGCGAGGGCGTGACTATATCGGTCGACGACGATGTCTACACCGGAATAACGCCGGAGGGGTTCAACAACTTCTTTGAGGAGAAGGTACTAAAACGGATAAGGGAAGAGAGGGTGTAACGGCATGGATTGCCTGACTCTTAAAAAATCCAACTGCAAAAACTGCTATAAATGTATCCGCCATTGCCCGGTGAAGTCTATACGCTTCTCGGGCAATCAGGCATATATTATCGGCAACGAATGCATACTCTGCGGCCAGTGCTTTGTCGTATGTCCGCAGGATGCAAAGCAGATAGTTGACGAGACCGAAAAGGTAAAGGTCCTGCTTCAGAGCAGCGACCCGGTCATCGTCAGCCTCGCTCCGTCTTTCATAGCAAACTATGAGGGCGTGGGCATAAACGCGATGCGCGAAGCGCTCAAGAAGCTCGGCTTTTTCGATGCCGAGGAGACCGCTGTCGGCGCAACAATAGTAAAGACAGAATATGAGCACATGGTCGACAGCGACACGAGAGATATTATTATCTCCTCCTGCTGCCACTCGATCAACCTGCTCATTCAAAAATATTTTCCTGCGGAGCTGCCGTTTCTTGCAAACGTGCTCTCCCCCATGCAGGCTCACTGCAAGGACATAAAGCGCAGATATCCGAACGCAAAGACTGTTTTCATCGGTCCCTGCGTTGCAAAGAAAGACGAGGCGCAGTACTACGAAGGCATAGTTGACGCCGTTTTGACATTTGACGAGCTGACAAGCTGGTTTAAATCGGCGGGAGTTGGGCTTGCCCGCGAGACGGACTCGGACGAGCACAGCCGCGCGCGCTTCTTCCCGACTACCGGCGGCATACTCAAGACCATGGCGCAGGACAACCCGAAATACACCTACATGGCGATAGACGGCGTTGAAAACTGCATGGCGGCGCTCAAGGACATTGAAAACGGCAAGATACATAACTGCTTCATCGAGATGTCCGCCTGCTCCGGCAGCTGCATCGGCGGTCCGGTAATGGAAAAATTCCACCGTGCGCCGGTCAAAGATTACATGGCTGTGGCGCAGTTCGCCGGCGACAAGGATTTTGAAGTTGAACAGCCGGACAGCTACGAGCTTCAGAAGAACTTCACCGTCATCGAGCGCAGACTCCAGCCCCCGTCAGAGGCAGAGATAACCGAGATTCTTCACCGCATGGGCAAGACTAAGCCCTCGGATGAGCTCAACTGCGGCTCCTGCGGATACAACACCTGCCGCGAAAAGGCTATCGCCATATATCACGGCAAGGCGGAGATATCGATGTGCCTGCCCTATCTTAAAGACAAGGCGGAGAGCTTCTCGGACAACATCGTCCGCAACACACCCAACGGACTTATCCTGCTCAACGAAAAGCTCGAGGTTCAGCAGATAAACAAAGCCGCGCTCAAGATAATGAATCTCCGCTCCCCCTCCGACATTCTCGGAGACGGCGTTGTGCGCGTGCTCGATCCCAAGGATTTCTTAAACGTTCTTCAGACAGGCAGAAATATGCACGACAAGCGCATGTATCTCGCCGAATACGACAAGTATGTCGAGGAGACTATAATATACGATAAGGAATACCGCCTGCTCATCTGCATCATGCGCGATGTTACGCAGGAGGAGACGGTGCGCGAACAGAAAGAAAATATCAGCCGCCAGACGGTTGAAATAGCCGACAAGGTCGTTGACAAGCAGATGCGCATCGTTCAGGAGATCGCGTCGCTGCTCGGCGAGACGGCGGCGGAAACAAAGATAGCGCTATCCAAGCTCAAGGAGTCGATCAGCAATGAATAACCTCTGCGCCGAGATAGGCTGGAAGAGTATAAACCACGAGGGCGAACAGCTCTGCGGCGATCACGTTGACATAATTGAACAGGACGAAAATTCAACCGTCATCGTGCTCGCGGATGGGCTCGGGAGCGGCGTCAAGGCCAGCATTCTCTCCACCCTCACCTCAAAAATAATATCAACAATGATGGCTGAAGGTCTGCCGCTCGAAGAATGCGTGGCGACCATAGCCGCCACCCTGCCGATATGCTCGGTGCGCGGAGTCGCATATTCGACCTTCACCATCATACATCTTATAAACAACGAGACCGCCGAGATAATTCAATACGACAATCCGCATGTTATAATGATTCGCGACTGCGAGCCGTTTAAATATACGGAGACGGAGCTGAACATCGGCGGAAAGAACATTTTCAAGTCGCAGATAAAGCTTCAGGAGGGCGACGTTTTCGTCGCGATGAGCGACGGATGCCCGCACGCGGGAATCGGAACGGCTTTCAACTTCGGCTGGAAGCGCGACGATATCGCTGACTTCATGTCCGGGCTTGTGCCTGTCGGCTACACGGCGAAAACGCTTTCGACGATGCTCGTTGACGAGTGCGACAAGCTCTACGGCGGTCATCCCGGAGACGATGCGACTGCTTGCGTTGTCAAGATACGCAAGCGCGAGCCGATGAATCTTCTCTTCGGTCCGCCGCGTAATCCAGACGACTGCGACCGAATGATGTCGCTCTTCTTCTCGAAAGAGGGCAAGCACATCATCTGCGGCGGCACTACTTCGTCCATCGCCGCCAAATATCTGGGCAAGCCGCTCAAGGCGAGCCTCAATTTTGAACAGAGCGACGTTCCGCCGATTGCGGAGATTGAGGGCGTTGATCTGGTGACCGAGGGAGTCATAACGATAAACAAGGTCATTGAGTATGCCAAAGATGCGTTAGGCAAGAATGAACTGTATGAGGAATGGGGCTTCAAGCGCGACGGTGCTTCGCTCATATGCCGCATGCTGTTCGAGGAGGCTACCGACATCAACTTCTATGTCGGCAGAGCCGTTAACCCGGCTCATCAGAATCCCGATCTGCCTATCAATTTCAATATAAAAATGAACCTTGTCAAGGATCTCTGCACATGCCTCAAAGAGATGGGCAAGAGAGTCAAGGTCAGCTATTTCTAAGGGGGATATCAATGAGAAAATTCGACACTAAGGTACAGTATCTTAAATATAAAGTCCTGCGCGAGGTCGCGCGGCTTGCATGGAACGACACGCTGCTTGAAAATCTTTTCGAGATACCGAAAACAATCGTTCCCGGCAACACGCCTACCATGCGCTGCTGTGTCTACAAAGAAAGAGCGATACTCAGCGAGCGAGTCAAGATAGCTATCGGCAGCAACCCGAATATTATAGAGGTTATCGACATCGCCTGCGACGAGTGCCCCATGGGAGGATACGAGGTCACCAACGCCTGCCGCGGATGCCTCGCCCACCGCTGCGAGGATGTCTGCCGCTTCGGCGCGCTCTCCTTTGACCGCGAGCACGTTGCACATATCGACAAGACGAAGTGCAAGGAATGCGGCGCGTGCTCCAGAGTCTGCCCCTACACCGCGATTATAAACCGCAAGCGTCCCTGCGAGATGGCATGCAAGATAAAGGCTATCAGCATGAACGAGAACAAGGCGGCGGCAATAAACTACGACAAGTGCATATCCTGCGGCGCGTGCGTCTATCAGTGCCCGTTCGGCGCGATAACAGACAAGTCGTATATGCTCGATGTTATTGATATTATAAAAAAGAGCGAGAACAACACAAAATACAAAGTGTTCGCAGTTGTTGCGCCCTCGATTTCGAGCCAGTTTACATACGCGAAGCTCGGTCAGGTCATAAAAGGACTCAAGGAGCTCGGCTTCCACACGGTTATCGAAGCTGCTCTCGGCGCAGACATGGTCGCATATGCAGAGTCCGAGGAGCTGGCGGAGAAAGGCTTCCTGACAAGCTCTTGCTGCCCCGCATTCGTCAACTACATCGAGAAATCCTTCCCGGATCTCAAGCCGTTCATTTCCCACAACCTCTCCCCCATGGCGACTATTTCCAAATATATCAAGGAGCATGAGGCGCCCTGCAAGGTCGTATTCATCGGCCCCTGCACGGCAAAGAAAGCAGAGGTTCAGAAGGACGAGGTCAAGCCCTATGTTGACGCGGCGATGACTTTTGAAGAGCTTCAGGCTCTGTTTGACAGCAGAGATATTGATATAATGACCCTCTCCGAAGATGTTCTCGACAACGCATCGTATTTTGGCAGAATATTCGCCCGCTGCGGCGGTCTTGCAGATGCGGTGGCGCAGGGTCTCAAGGAACACGGCATAGAGGACTTTGATCTCAAGGCCTGCTCCTGCGACGGAATCGAAGCCTGCCGCGCGGCTCTGCTCAGGAAGAGCAAGGGTATGCTCGACGCGAACTTCATCGAGGGCATGGCGTGCATCGGCGGATGCATCGGCGGCGCAGGCTGCCTGACCCACGGCGAGAAGAACAAGAAAGAGGTCGACAAATACGGTATGCAGGCTCACGAAAAGACCATAACCGACGCCATATCGATACTCAACAAATAACAACACCGCCCCGTTCATCAGAGCGGGGCGTCTTATATGAATGATATGTAAAATACGGCGCAGATTTGTTGACACCGCCGCCGTAACGGGATAAAATATAATAAAACAATCTGAAAACAGGTGAAAAAACATGGACGAAGTAAGAATTCTCGAAATCAAGCAGAGTGTGTTTAAAAATAACGACGAGCAGGCGGACAAGCTGCGCCGCGAGCTCAAAGAGAAGGGTGTATTTCTGCTCAACCTCATGTCCTCGCCCGGAGCCGGCAAGACGACTACCCTCAAGGCGACTATCGCCGCGCTGAAAGACAAGGTCAAGATAGGCGTTATGGAGGCAGATATCGACAGCGATGTTGACGCGAAAAGAATCGCCGAGACGGGAGTCAAGGCAATTCAGCTGCACACCGGCGGAATGTGCCACCTCGACGCCGAGATGACAAGGCAGGGTCTTGACGGACTCGAGACCGGCGACGTTGAACTCGCAATACTCGAAAATGTCGGCAACCTCGTCTGCCCCGCAGAGTTCGACACGGGAGCCGTTAAAAATGCGATGATCCTCTCCGTACCCGAGGGCGACGACAAGCCGCTCAAATATCCCCTGATGTTCTCCATCTGCGATGTTGTTATCATCAACAAAATTGATGTCCTCCCCTACTTTGACTTTGATGTCGAAAAGTGCAAGGAATATATAAAGCGCCGCAATCCGAACGCCAAGGTGTTCATGATCTGCGCCAAGACCGGCGAAGGCGTTGAAGAATGGGCGAACTGGCTTCTCGGCGAAGTCAGAAGCTGGAGAGACGAGAAGTAAAAGCTATAAAAATAAAAGACAACCGAGCAGTGAGAAATAAATCTTACTGCTCGGTTTATTAATTGCTGAAATGTCTTGTCACAAGAACTATCAATGACTTTTCTTCGCTTTTATCACGCCTTTGACGGTCTCAAATGCGTGAATCGAGCCGATGAGCGGATGGTAGAGCATGATGCGCGGACCGGAGTAGCGCATGACGGCTCTTATCTTCTCGCGCATTGCAGGCTTATAGCAATGGCACGGGCACTGGGAGCAGAAATTCTTTTCGTTGCCCCAACGGCAGTGGTCGAGCCTGTAGAGCGCATAGTCGCACAGCTCCCGGCACTCGGGGCAAAGCTCTCCCCTTTTTGTCTTATGCACACCGTGGCAATAGATTTTTACCATCTCCGGCAGCATCTCTTTTTCGCGGGTTATTCTGTCTTTTGTCTCTTTCTTGCTCATGACAATCTGCCTCTGTAAACCGTATAAGCCTTATCGGCTATTCTCGAAGTTGATTTTCTGTGGGAGACGAGCACGATGCTCTTACCCTTCTTTGCCTCATTTATCGAGCGCAGGATATGACCCTCGTTGAGACTGTCAAGGTTGCTCGTAGGCTCGTCGAGCATGATCATCGGCGCGTCGCTGAGGAACGCTCTGGCGAGACCTATCCTCTGCTTCTCGCCGTCCGAGAGCAGATCGCCGAGCTCGCCGACATTTGTGTCATAGCCCTTGGGCAGAGTCATAATGAAATCGTGGATAGAAGCTTTCTTCGCCGCTTCAACGACTTGCTCATGCGTGGCATTATAATCGGCTATTTTTATATTCGACTCTATCGAATCGTTGAAGAGCTGCGTCTCCTGGCTGACGAGGCTCTGATTGCTTCTGAGGCACGAGGTCTTTATATCTCTGATATCCTCGCCGCTCATCTTTATGCTGCCATGCTGAACATCCCAGAAGCGCATCATAAGCTTAAGCGCGGTGGACTTGCCCGAACCGCTCGGACCTGTGATACTGATTATCTTGTCCGGCTCGACGGTCATATTGAAGCCGTCAAGAATTTTTTCGTCGCCGTAAGCAAAACCGACATTCTCATTTTCCATGCCGTCGAAAGCAACGGTCTTTCCGTCTGTGTTCTCTTCGACTACCGGGGTCTCATCAAGTATACCGAGAACTCTTTCGCCCGCCGCGAGAGTGTGCGTAAGATTGCCGGCAAGTCCCGAAAGCGCGGCGACGGGGCCGAACGAGCTCATCATCGAAACGGTCGAAACAATCATTCCGTCGAAACCGATAGCGCCTTTTTGATAGAGGGCAATACCTGTGAGCAGCATTGCGACGGAGAAGAAGATTATCGCGATATCCGTAACGGCGCCCGTGTGACCCTCTATCTTCTTGAGCTTATTTTGAAGCGAGTTGAGCTCGTCGGTCTTTTTGTCCATCTCTTCGAGGCGCTTGTCGGTGCTGTTATATCTTATCGACTCAAGCAGTCCGCGCATGCTGTCGAGCACGAAGCCCGAGAGCGCACCGGAGCTGTCCCTGTATGTCATGCCGACATTCTTGTTGACTTTTGAGGACACCAGCGGAATCACCGCGCCGACCGTTATATAAGCAGCGAGCGCAACGAGCGAGAGCCAGATGCTGTAGCGTCCGATGAAAATAAGCATGATAATACAAGTCAGTATCGCGATACAGGTCGGCGATATCGTGTGCGCATAGAACACTTCGAGCAGCTCGATATCGCTCGTTATGACCGAGACAAGATTGCCTTTGTCTTTGCCCTCAAGCTTCGCGGGAGAGAGCCGGCGCATGGCTTTGAATACTTTGTCGCGGATAAGAGCCAGAAGTTTAAATGCTATATAGTGGTTGCACGCCTGCTCGCCGTAGTGCAGAAAACCTCTGAGAACGGCAAAAATTATAATGCAGATGCAACCGGTTTTTATTGCTATTCCGCCGCTTATTTTCGCGGCGGTGAGCAAGGTCAGCGAACCAGCGACGGTTATCTGAATGGCGCACAGGAATCCGAGCACGCCGAGCAGAACCGCAAGACACATAAAACCGGAAAGCGGCTTGACGAGGACTATAAGTCTGCTCATTATACGCAGACCGCTCTGTTTTCTTTTCATACCGCTGCCGCCTCCTTTGAATATTTTTCAAGCTGAGCCTGAGTCGAATACATTGTGTAATACTTGCCCTTTTCTTCCATAAGGTGCGAATGCGTGCCGCTCTCCGCGAGATATCCGCCGTCGAGCAGGAGGATCATATCAGATGTGACAACGTTTTCGAGCCTGTGTGAGATGAGCAAAACCGTCTTTGTCTTTGCCATTTCGCGGATAACTTCCATGATGTCATTTTCGCTCTCAACATCGATATTCGAAGTGACCTCATCGAAGATATACACGGGTGTGTCATGCAAAAGCGCGCGGGCTATCGCGAGGCGCTGACGCTGACCGCCCGAGAAGTTGCTGCCCTGCTGAGAGAGAGCCGTATCAAGCCCATCCTGCGAGGAGAGAAACTCCCAGAGATTCACTTTTTCGAGCGCATTTATGAGTTCGTCGTCAGAAGCATTCGGACGAGCCATGAGCAGGTTGTCCCTGACAGTTCCGGCGAATATATAGCTGTTGAAATTGACGGCGGTTATGTTATCCATGAGCGCTTTTTCGTCAATGTCTCTTATTTCAACGCCGTCTATTTTTATGCTTCCTTTATAGCCTTTTGTTGTGCCGCAGATAAGAGAAGCTATCGTGCTCTTTCCGCAGCCGGACTCGCCTACGACGGACACGAGGCTGTTCTTCGGGATATCTGCCGAGATGCCGTTGAGCACGGTCTTTTCGCCGTCATAAGAGAAGGTTACGTTTTCGAGCTTTATATCGCTGTCGAAGTTCGCGGGG